>JADZFP010000414.1 GCA_020849825.1 Saprospiraceae bacterium | reverse complement strand
GCACAACACGACGTTGTCCACTTCAAACAGCCTTGGACTGCCTTTCACCGTTGCATGCAGGCCTTGGTCGTCAATTTGAAGGTATTGCACCTCTGAGAGCATTTCCACGCCCCGGTGTTTGAGGGTAAGCCGGTGGGCCCAGCCGGTGGTTTTGCCCAGCCGTTCGCCGGGTTTGCCTTTGGAGCGCTGGAGCAACCAGATTTTTCGGGGGGAGGGTGCGTGTTGTGGTGGCGTCAGTCCTCCGCGCTGTTGATAACCTGTGTCGACGCCCCATTCGTGGCGGTAGAAAGCCTGCGGGTCGTTGTCGGCATTTTCCGGGTGCGTGAGCTGCACTGCTGTGTCGAAACCGATACCGCCGGCGCCGATGATCGCCACGCGTTGGCCCAGCTGTTTTTTGCCCAAAATGACATCCAGATAGCTACACACCATGGGGTGCCCGATGCCGGGAATAGTCAGTTCGCGGGGCGTCACGCCAGTGGCCAGCACGATTTCGTCGAAGTTGCCGGACAAGAGTCCTTCGGCCTCGACACGGGTGTTGAGGTGGAGATGTACGCCCGTTTTTTCTATTAAAACGCCGAAATACCGCAGTGTTTCGTAAAATTCTTCTTTCCCGGGTACACGTTTGGCCAGATTGAACTGTCCGCCAATTTCATTCCCTGCTTCGAACAGGTGCACCCTGTGTCCGCGCTGCGCCAGTTCGGTGGCGCAGGACAAACCGGCCGGGCCTGCGCCGACGACGGCGATTTTTTTCGGCGTTGGGGCTGCGATCTCGGGTTCGGTTTCGCGGCAGGCGCGCGGATTGACGAGACAGCTGGCTTCTTTTTTGTCAAAAATATGATCGAGGCAAGCCTGATTACAGGCAATGCAGGTGTTGATTTCCCGTGTTCGCTGATCGCGGGCTTTGACCACAAAATCCGGGTCGGCCAGCAGGGGGCGGGCCATGGAAACCATGTCGGCGCAGCCGTCGGCCAGTATTTCTTCGGCTTTTTCGGGGGTGTTGATGCGGTTGGTTGTGATGAGCGGGATGTTTACTTCGCCCATGAGCCGTTTGGTAACCCAGGCATAAGCGCCTCGGGGTACGAGCGTTGCGATGGTCGGTACACGGGCTTCATGCCAGCCTATGCCGGTATTGAGCAGGGTGGCGCCGGCCTGTTCGAGGCCCTGAGCGAGCGGCACGATTTCGTCCCAGGTGCTGCCGTCTTCCACCAGATCGAGCATGGAAATGCGAAAAACAACGATGAAGTCGGGGCCCGTCTCTTCCCGCACGGCGCGCATGATCTCGAGAGGGAAACGGCGCCGGTTTTCGGCGGAGCCGCCCCATTCGTCGTTGCGTTTGTTGGTGCGCGGGGCGGTAAATTCATTAATCAGGTAACCTTCGCTGCCCATAATTTCCACACCGTCGTAGCCTGCTTCGCGCGCCAGTGCGGCGCAACGGGCAAAATCGCGAATGGTAGCCCGGATCAGTCGGGGCGACATTTCCCAGGGACGGATGGGTGAAATAGGCGCTCGCAGAGCGCTGGGCGCCACGGCCATCGGGTGGGCGGCGTAGCGGCCGGCGTGCAGGATTTGCATACAAATTTTGCCGCCTTCGTCGTGTACTGCCCCGGTAACCATCCGGTGCCTGGCGGCCTCGGCCCGGGTGCTGAGTTTGGCTCCGAAAGGCATCAGCCAGCCCTGCCGGTTGGGCGCGATACCGCCCGTGACCATCAGCCCGACACCGCCCCGCGCCCGGGCGGCAAAATAAGCCGCCAGCCGGCGCAGGTCCTTGTGGTCTTCTTCCAGACCCGTGTGCATCGAGCCCATGAGCACGCGGTTGGGAAGGGTGGTAAAACCCAGATCGAGCGGGGTGAAAAGGCGGGGGTAAAGCGGGTGCATGTGAGGAGCGAATTTTGGCTGTAAAATTGGCCAAAATTCAATCAATATCCCATTTTAACTGCCAACACCTTCTCCCCTACGCAGTTCCCCATCGACTGCCCCTGATTTTTGGCCTGCCGGAAATGTACGCCGGCGACAACCCGGCTCTCGGCGGCTTCCTCGCCGGCGGCGCTGATGGAGCCAAAAGCGCGCTCGGACAACAGAAAGGGTCCGCCGGAAGGCGTATAAAGCGGGCTGCCCAGGTGGGTTTTGTCGCTGAACGCCACGTCGCCCAGTTGGCTGATCAGGATAGTGGATGCCGCGCTGCCCATGGCAGCGGAGGCGGAAGCATGGTCGGGATGGGCTGGCGTAAAGAGAATGGGTTTCCAGCCCTGGGCGATCACGTCATTAATATAGGTAGCGGGGCGCAGCAGGTAGTATTTGTACTTCATGGCCCAGCAGCAGCCGTAGGTATCGGCAGCCGCCAGTCCGAGCAGGCAGTAGGTCTTGGCGCAGTCGGCGAGGTTGCGCTCCTGCGTTTTCAGGATCTGCTCGGCGATATTGATCCAGTGGCCGGCGGCGGTGGCGGTACGGCCGGGGCCGTCTTCCCAGTGATAGGCCATGACGATATTGGCCGGTGTGGGCATCACATTGTACACTTCGAGGGCCTCGGCGTAAAATGCGCTGTTCGGGGCTTCGGAGTAAGGCAGCGGGCCATTCGATTCGCAGCTCTGATAATCGGGCAGCACGAACGGGAGAACAGCGCTCCAGACCGGTTCAACGGGTTGTTGGCCGGGCTGGGTGGGCGCCCAGTACCAGCGGTGCTCGGCATCGCGTTCGGGCAGCACCGGGGTGATATCGCGTATGGCCGCCCGGCCGTCGGCATTGGCGCGTTCGAGCAGTCGTTCGCCGATGCGCTCGCCCAGGCTGCGGGAGTCGAGCAGGACATACTGGCTGAGGCCGGTTTGCATGCGCTGGTTTTCCTGTTGTTGGGCCAGCGATTCGATTTGCCCCAGTTGAGCAGGTGTGAGGTTTTCGAGCAGTTCCGGCAGCAAAGTCTTCATGGCCGTTGCGAGTACGATGACCCAGTCGTATTCTTTGTACAGATCGACTGCCGGGGCTTTGGGATATTCGAGCACCTGGCCTTCGAGGCTTTGGGCATAAGGGATGCCGCGGCATACCGATTCCCAGGTACAAAGACCGGCATAGCCGTACACCCGGGCTGCATCGGGCCCTTCGAGAGTGTTGTTGCGGATCATTTGGTAACAAAGATCCATCCATTGGTGGGCCCAAGCCCCCTCGTATCCCGTGGTGGGGTGTGTGAAGATGCGGATTCCCTGGGTGTCGCCGGGCTCGTCTTTTCGGCAGGATAAAACGAGCATTGCGCCCACAGAGAGCAGAAGTGCCAAACGGGCTGTTTTTCTCATAATAAGCTTGATACCAAAAAAGAAGGCGGGAGCGGAAAATCACACAAAAGTAGTCCCGGCAGCAGCGGACGGGCAACAAAAAACGAGATTTTAAGCAATTTTAAAGGTAAATTGCTCATAAGCCGGCCGGAGTTCAACTTTGGTATGGTAATTGGTACATGAAGAGGGTAATCCCCGCATCTCTTGGAAAAAACAATCCATCCGCCGGTTTCCGATGAAATCCCTGAATGTAGTAGTCGCTGATGGCCAACCGATCTTTGTCGAGGGGCTGCGTGCCATGTTTGCTTATCCTGGCAACCGTTTGAGTTGCCGCTTGAACGGAGTTGCCCGCACCGGCAACCAACTGACTGATCTGTTGCGCGACCACACAGCCGATCTGCTGCTGCTTGATCTGAATTTGCCGGAAACGGACGGATTGCATCTTCTTCCCTCTATTAAAAAGGTGGCGGCGCAAACCCGCGTACTTGTGATGACCAGTTTCGATGATCCCCGGCTGGTCAAAGCGGCATTCCGGGCCGGCGCTGACGGTTATGTGCTGAAAACCGCTTCCCGCGACGAACTGTTTCGCGCCATGGATGAGGTGACCGAAGGCCGTACTTACCTCGGGCGCGGCGTTGCGTTGGTAGAAGCACCCAATGGAAACGGCGCCAATGGCGGATTGCCCGAAACGCGATTTGCCCGCAAACACGGACTCACCCGCCGCGAGATCGAGATCATGCGCCTCATCGGACAGGCACTCACCAACAAAGACATCGCTGAAAAACTCTTTATCAGCGACCAGACTGTAAGCGTTCACCGCAAAAACATCATGCGAAAACTCAACGTGAACAGTACCGCCAGCCTTATTAAAATTGCTTTTGAGAACAATCTTGTCTGACAAACGGAATAAAATACCGCCACTAAGGTAGGTCCGGCCTCAGCTTAGGCACAGCTTTTGCTGCCTGAATGGCATACCGCGTCAACAAGTGGTTTTCACGCTTGCAGGCTTGTATGGAATGATATTACCTTTGTTTTATTGTTCGTACAGGTTGGGCAGGAAAGGTCCCTGAACGATTTGTCGTTCGGCCTGTTTACGAATCATATTTTTATTTTTTAACCATCATCTATTTAACAAATTATTTAATCTCATGAAGAAAGCTAGCTGTACGCTCTTTTCTAACATGTGGGTTTTGATGCTGACCGGGGCGCTCACGCTTTTTCTGAATCAGCAAGTCTCCGCCCAAT
>JADZFP010000413.1 GCA_020849825.1 Saprospiraceae bacterium | reverse complement strand
TTCCGGCCGGTTTTTTCCCCGACGACTGGCATTTTGCCTACGACGCCACGCAGCCTACCAACCGGCCAGCGCGGGACCCGTACGTAAAAGGAGAAACTTTTGTCACCCTGATCGACTTTTTCCTGGTCTCGCCGAATGTTCAAATAAAAAAGGTTCAAACCGTCGGCCAGGATTTTCAGTTTTCAGATCACCAGCCCGTCTGGCTGGAAGCAGAATTGAATTAACCAAAACAAGGTGAATGAATATTGACCTTTTATACAACAACCTTACCAACCCCACCCTGCTCTTTTTTATTTTAGGAGTAGTTGCCACCCTGCTGAAAAGCGATCTCGAGGTACCTTCCAACACCTCAAAGTTTTTGTCTATTTATCTGTTGTTTTCGATCGGGTTTCGCGGGGGGCAGGAGTTGTCGCACGGCGGAAACATAACTGATATTTTCAGCACGTTATTTCTCGCGCTGTTGTTTTCGGTACTGACCCCGATCGTTGCGTTTTTCCTGCTCAAAAAGCGTTTCGGCATTTACAATGCTGCCGCGGTTGCCGCAACGTACGGCTCTGTGAGCGCCGTAACTTTTATCACAGCCTCCGGTTTTCTTGAGTCGGAAGGCGCCCATTACGGAGGACATATGGTGGCTGCCATGGCGCTCATGGAAGCGCCCGCTATCATGATCGGTTTGTTTCTGGTGCGGCGATTTGCAGAAGAGGACGAAGCGCATCCCAAACACAGTCTCTGGTACGTTGCGCGCGAAGCCCTCACCAACGGATCGGTGCTCATGGTGCTCGGAAGCCTGATCATCGGCATGCTAACCAGCAGCAAACAGGCGGCAGGCATCAAACCCTTTACATCCGATATTTTCCAGGGATTCCTGGCTGTATTTCTGCTGGACATGGGTATGGTAGCTGCACAGCGTTTCAAAACATTTCGTCATTATGGCCGAACGGCTACGCTATTTGCCCTTTTGCTTCCCATGTTGAACGGGCTGATTTGCATCCTGATTACCAGCTTGATGAGTATGAATCCCGCCGACCGGCTTATGCTCACCGTTCTGGCAGCAAGCGCATCGTATATTGCCGTACCAGCAGCCATGCGATTTACGATTCCACAAGCCGATCCGGGTCTTTACATACCCATGGCGCTTGGGGTGACTTTCCCGTTCAACATCACCATTGGAATTCCGCTTTACTGGTCGATTATTCAATATACCGGATAATATTTTGGACCGGCCCCAGGCAAATTTATATAACAGCACAGTGGCGCAAGCAGGCAAATTTTATTTCAGGTAAAAGAAATTTTGCAGCCATAGCAAGAAGCCTGCGGAAAAATTTCAGCGCAGATTAAAATAAAATTTGCCGCTTGCGGCCCGGCAAATGAAATTTAAACGTGATCTAAGTGCTTCCTTTGCCGCCAAAGGCCTAATTTTACGCCTCCTATCAGGAAAATACACAAAAATCGTTCATCAACATATCGAAAACAAATGGCTAAGAAACGCATCGCCATCAATGGTTTCGGCCGTATCGGCCGCCTCACTTTCCGCAACCTGGTCAAAGACCCCAACGTGGAAGTCGTTGCCATTAATGACCTCACCGACAACCAGACCCTCGCCCACCTGCTCAAATACGATACGATGCACGGCCGCTTCGACGGCACCGTCACTGCCGACGATACCAGCATCACCGTCAATGGCAACCGCATCGCGGGTCTCGCCGTAAAGAACCCCGCCGAACTGCCCTGGAAAGACATGGGCGTCGACGTCGTGCTCGAATGCACCGGCATTTTCCTCGACAAAGAAAAAGCAGGTCTGCACCTCCAGGCTGGCGCCCGCCGCGTGGTGCTATCCGCACCGCCCAAGGCCGACGACGTGCCCACCTTCGTCATCGGCGCCAACGCCGATCAGATCAAAGACAGCGACACCATTCTGTCCAACGCCTCCTGCACCACCAACTGCCTCGTGCCCATGATTATGGTGCTCGATAAAGCCTTCGGCGTAGAACAGTTCTTCATGAACACCATCCACGCCTACACGGCCGACCAAAACCTGCAGGACGGACCGCACCGCGACCTTCGCCGCGCCCGCGCTGCCGCTCAGAACATCGTGCCCACCAGCACCGGCGCCGCCAAGGCCGTTGTACTGGTTGCTCCGCACCTCAAAGGCAAAATTGCCGCGCACTCCATGCGCGTACCCGTAGCCACAGGCTCGGTAACCGACGTTGTGGCGACGCTCAAAACTGCCGCTACCGTTGAGCAGGTCAACGCCGCTTTCAAAGCTGCCGCCGACAGCCACCTCAAAGGCATTCTGGAGTACAATACCGACGAAATCGTCAGCTCCGACATCGTGGGCAACAAACACTCTGTCGTGTTCGACGCTCCGCTGACGCAAGCCAACGGCAACACCGTACGCATCGTGGGCTGGTACGACAACGAATCGGGCTACTCGGCCCGTCTGGCGCAACTGGCTGCAATGGTATGAATTGGTGAGGATTCGAGGATTTGAAGATTCGAAGATTTGAATGCAAAACTCAATCGAATCCTCGAATCCTCGAATCCTCAAATCTTCGAATCCTCAAACGTTCCCATCCATGAACATCAACTTCAAAGGCAAAAAAGCCCTGGTCCGGGTGGATTTTAACGTGCCGCTCGACAAGGCTTATAACATTACCGATGATACGCGTATCCGCGAAGCGGTACCGACCATCCGGCAAATTCTCGACCAGGGCGGCTCTGCCATTCTGATGTCGCACCTGGGCCGGCCGCTGGAGAAAAAGAACCCTGACGGCAGCATCAACCGGGAAAAGTTCACGCTGAAACACCTGGTCAAACACCTGCGCAAAAAACTGAAAGCCAAAATTCATTTTGCTGAAGACTGCGTGGGCAAACCCGCCGAGAAAAAAGCGGCTGCCCTGAAACCGGGCGAAGTCCTGTTGCTCGAAAACACGCGTTTCCACCCCGAAGAAGAAGCCGGCGACGAGGCATTTGCCAAAAAACTGGCCGCACTGGGCGACGTGTACATCAACGACGCATTCGGCACCGCGCACCGGGCCCATGCCAGCACGACCATCGTGGCGCATTATTTCGATAAAAGCCACAAGAGCTTCGGGCTTTTGATGGAGCGCGAGATTCAGAATGCATCCCGCGCCATCCACAACCCTGCCAAGCCGGTCACCTGCGTTACCGGCGGCGCCAAGGTCAGCGACAAGATTCTTTTGCTGGAAAAATTCCTCGACTACGCCGACAATATCCTGATCGGCGGCGCCATGGCCTACACTTTTATGCTGGCCAAAAAAGGCGCCACCGTTGGCAATTCGCTCGTGGAAGCCGACAAATTGAAAATCGCCAAGGATTTTTTGAAAAAAGCCAAAGCGGCCGGCGTGAAAGTCCTGCTGCCGAAGGACTCGGTTTGCGGCGACAAGTTCGCCGCCGATGCCCAGACGCAGGTCTGCCCCAGCCACCAGATTCCCGACGGATGGATGGGTCTCGATATCGGCCCGGCTGCCGCGCGTGCTTTTGCCTCGGTAATCCGCAAAAGCCAAACCGTAATCTGGAACGGCCCCATGGGCGTTTTTGAAATGCCCGCTTTTGCCGACGGCACCAAAGTGGTTGCCAAAGCCGTAGCCTCCGCAACAAAAAAAGGCGCATTCACCATGGTGGGCGGCGGCGACTCGGTAGCCGCGGTCAACCAGTTGAAACTGGCTAAAAAAGTCAGCTTCGTCAGCACCGGCGGCGGCGCCATGCTCGAATTCCTCGAAGGAAAAGAACTGCCGGGTATCAAGGCGATCGGGAACTAGGTTTTGGGTGTTGGGTATTGGGTGTTGGGAAAAGGGTAGTTGCTGCTCTCGGGTTATGTGGCGAAATATCCCTGATTTCGACACTAAATTCAGATCTGCTCGCGCGAAGCTTTACTTACCTCTCGACTCAACCCGAGAGCAGCAACAACCCTTTTACCCAAAACCTAACACCTAATTCCCAAAACCCAAAACCTAAAAAACCACCGCCCAAAGCCGCCAGCAACCGGCATCTGTCACCACGGTTAGATGGCACGAGCCGGGCGGCGTATTTTCAGGAAAAACAACTGATAGTGTACTGACCTTGTCTTGTTTATAGTTCAGCAACTGAACCGGAACACTGTTCCCCAGGCCATCGTGCAAATACACGGCTTCAATATTTCCGGGTTGGTTGAAGATTAAAAACTGCAACTGATTATCCCTGGAAGCAAAAAAGCCCTCCCGGCAATCATTGATCGATGGCCCGGAGGCAAAACCTGCGAGTTGCAGCCAGGCCCGGTCGAGATCGGGAATGCCATAACCTTTCAGGTTGTCGGGGCGATTGCTCTGATCGGCGTTAGCCAGCACTGTTTTCAATATTTCATTGGCTGTTTTATCCCTGTTGGCACTCCAAAGGGCCGCCAAACCGCCGCATAACATCGGCGAGGCCAGGGAGGTACCGAAAGCCAGATCGAGTTCGGCGCCGCGGCCGGCCGTGGAGATGACCGGCGCCCCCGGAGCCGATAAATCCGGCTTGATTCGGCCGTCGGCCGTCGGGCCTTGCGAACTGAATTCGGCGCGCCGGCCGTCGAGATCAACAGCGCCCACGGCGATCAAACCGGGAGCATCGGCCGGAACGCCGATGTACCGCCAGGGGCCGTCGCCTTCGTTTCCGGCGCTGTTGCAGATAATCATGCCTTTGGTCGCCGCGATTGCAGCCCCGCGCGAACCGATGGCCGTTCGTCCGTCGAGCTCGCGGTACCAGTGCCCGAGTGTCGTGTCGTTGAACTGCGTATAACCCAACGAGGCATTGACCAGGTCGATTCCCATGCTGTCGGCCCATTCCACACCGGCGATCCAGTTGGCCTCTTCCACCGGAAATTCGCCGCCGGTATCCTCTGTTTTCAGCAAAAAATAAGTCGCATCGGGCGCGCCGCCGACAAACCAGCCCGGAATATTCCCGGCCATAACGCCGAGTACAGAGGTGCCGTGCGCAGCGCTTTCGTACACAGCGCCGTCGCGCTCCACAAAATCGCGCCCCTGAAACAAGCGGTGATCGAGCGCTACGCTGTCGAACAAGGCAACCGTATCGGCATTGGAAAAGCCGCCGTCCATCACAGCGATCCAGATACCCTCGCCGCGATTGCCGGCTGCGTGCAGCAAATCGAGGCCCAGGAGGGAATTTTGCCGGCCTGCATAGCCCCAGACACTGTTGCTGCCCTTTACTTGCGGCACTTCGGTGAGTGGCGTCCGTTTTTTGGGCAGCCGGTCGGGCGCATTTTTGATGCGGATATGCGGCCCCAGATAGCTTATTTTTTTGACAAAAGCCAAACCGGACAAGCCGGCGGCCGTAGCCGAGTCGGCGATCACCGTCGCGGCATTCAGCCAACGGGAGGTATTGTGTACCAGCGCTCCTTTTGCCCGCAGCCCGTCGAGATAAGCCGGATTGACGGGCAGGTCGTTTTCTTCCACGGGAATACCCGCAAGTGCGCGGCGATCGAGCGTACGGGCGGAAAGGAACTCTTCCGGACGGCACAGGCAGTAAGGCGAGTTGTTTTTGTCCGTCAGTTCGACCCAGTATTTTTTCAAAGCAGGCGGTTTTTGGGAAAAAACTGCTGCGAATTGGGCCGTAATGAAGAAAAAGAGGCAGGAAAGAAACAATCGATTCATTGTGCAAAATAACAGGGAGATGCGCTTAAGTACAAAAAAAGAAGGCGGACAACCTCGGTTGCCCACCCTCTCAACGACAAGTTATCAACTCCAATTATACTTCGCGCCGGAAGCC
>JADZFP010000412.1 GCA_020849825.1 Saprospiraceae bacterium | reverse complement strand
CTGTAGCGCCGACCTCCAGGTCGGCGACGTTGAGAGAAGAAACACCCCGCGATTTTCCTGAATGCGGAGAATGAAATCCTGCTTGATTCACTGATTCGGGCAATGGCTGATAATCGCGGGACACTTCTTCTCTCAACATCGCCGACCTGGAGGTCGGCGCTACAGGCGGCGCTACAGGCGGCCGGCGACGCGTACCAGGTCTCCACCGACGAAACCCCGTCCAGCGAAGCCGTGACCGGACCGCCCGACCAGCGGCGAAACGCTTGCCGCCATTGGCCTTTTATCAAAAAATACAAACTCTCCCACCAGCAAAAACGCCCCATCAGGACGGCCACCAGATGCCCGCCGGGACGCAATTTGCCGAGTAAAACCGACCACAAAGCCGCCAACTCATCCGGCGGGATACAATTCAAGCCGCCAAAATTGGACAAGACCAGATCGAAATCCCGCTCCGGGAGTTGCGCTAAACCGGCAAAGTCGCACACCCTCGTTTCAATATTCAACCCCGCTGCTGCAGCCTTGTCGCGGGCAGCCGCCACCATTGCAGCGGAGGCGTCGGTCGCCAGTACCGTACAGCCGCGCCGCGCCAGCCAGCACGCGTCTTCGCCCGTGCCGCAATTGATCTCCAGAACCCGTAATGACCGCTTGTCGAGCAGTTTGTCGAGGAAATCCCACACGATCTGCCGTTGCATGCGCCCGACCAGCGTTTCGGTGAATGCCGCGTCGTAGGTATGTGCCAAAGGGGAAAATTGATCGCGGGCCATCAGCGGTATAAAAATTTGATTTCAACCCTGCGGTTGGCGCGACGCCCCTCTTCGGTGTCGTTGGGCGCAATCGGTGCGTTTTCTCCCATGCCCTGCACCACAAAAAGGGCCGGATCGAGGGCAAAACGCCCGGTGAGCCATTGACGGACAGCCTCCGCGCGCTTCTCGGACAAATCGCGGTTGAACGCCTCACTTCCTTTATCGTCGGTGTAACCTGTAATCACAACCCTCACCGGTTGTTGTTCCCGGATTTGCGCAGCGCATGCCTGCATGTACGGCTCGGCCAGTGCATTCAATTGATACGAACCGGATTCAAAGCCGATATCGGAAATGACGAATTCGGGCGGATGCTGCGCCGGGGTGTCTGCCATAACCACCCTGGTTACTTCCGCGATTTCTTCGACAAGCGGCGGCGGCGGCGCTGTCTCCTCGACCATGCGTGCCAGCAGCGTTGAATCGGGGTTGGTATGCCTGATATCCAGATGATAAAAATAAGCCCGGCGCCGCTCGCGTTCAGGGCATTCGGGCGGGTCGGATGCGGTCAGGCGAATATCGTCGAGGAGGTATGCAATCTCTTTTTGTCGACTTCGGTCTTTGGGCGATCGCGTTTGCGGCGTGGGTCGGAAATTGCCCAAGACCAGAAACCCCTCTCCGCCTTTGGCTACAAAACTCGCCCGCAATGCGCGCCAGCCACTTTTTTCTATCGAAAATTGATTCTCAACGGTCATGGCCAAAGTCGGTTCTTCGGTCAGCAAACTATCGTAATAAACGCCAGGCCAACTGCGCATAGCCCTTACCCCCAGTTCAAAAGGGGTAGTGCAGTCGGTGTATAAAAACAAACTCAGGGTATATTTTTCACCGGCGACGAGCGGGCAAACGATCGGCGTGACGACATAAGTGCGGTAATTAATCGGGTGTGCAATGTGTTCCCAACACAACTGCTCCATCCTTTTCCCGCTGTGCGGCGCCGGCGGGTTCGCCATTTTGGCTTCCACCCCCATAGGCAGATGGTACCAAAATTCCGGCGCGCAGGTCGCCTGAAACTCCACACAGGTATTCTCGTCTTCCAGATCGCCGTTGCGAAGCCAGTCCTGGCCGCACAGCGAAACAGGCCATAATAGCGCGCAATAGATGATCCATCTGTTTCCCATACATTTAAAAAGACATTTTGTGAACAGGTTGTAACAAATGCCTTCAAGGCAGATAGGTAACGGTTTTCGGGCAGGGAAAGTGTCTGGCAGAATGGTTTGAACTTGCTCTGGCCCCCAAACAGGTTTCAGGCGGAGCGTTCCAGGCGGTTCAATTTCAACCCGTCCACCCAGGCTGCCGGCGCATAATAAGCCGTAAGTAAAGCCCGCCGCCAGTCGGGGCGTTTCCCCCGGAGCAGTTTGCGGCATTCGGCCAGGCCCTGCCGCAGGCGGAAACGCTTGTGCGTCAGGCGGTGCAGGCGGCGGTAAAAAGCCGGCGGAAACGTAGCCGGATAGAGCATGGCGAGGTCGTCCGAATCGGTCCAGTTGTGTTTGACGCCGAGCAGGGTGCGCACCTTGTCGTAAAATTTGGTGCCTGGCAGCGGATACGACACCGACACCCCGATGTCGTGCGGCAGCAATTCTTCCACCAGACGCAGGGTCGCTTCGATATCCTCGCGGGTTTCGCCCAGATAGCCGTATTGCAGGAAAAAGCAGACCTCCACGCCGTGTTTTTTCAAGAGCCGCGTCGCCTCCCGGATTTCCTGCACGGTGGTGCCCTTGTCCATGGCGTCGAGGATTTTTTGCGCGCCGCTCTCCGCGCCCACCCAGGCCTGCTGCAAGCCGCTTTCCGCCAGGGCGGCGATGTTGTCTTCTTTCAACAGCAGATCGACCCGGCTTTGAATTTTATAGGAAAAACGCAGGTTGCGGGCTTTCACCAGTTCGCGAAAGCGCTGCACCCAGCCGGGTTTCAGCCCGAAAATATCGTCGGACATCCAGAAATGCGTGGCGCCGTAGCGCTGCATCAACCCCTCGATTTCAGCCACGACACGCTCCGGACTGCGCGAATTGTATCGGTTGCCGTAGATCGGTTTGGCGCACCAGTTGCACTTGTACGGACAGCCGCGCGTGGTGGCCAGGTTGAGGGAAAAATAACCGTGTCGCCGCCAGATCCGCTGGTAATCAGCCATTTCAACCAGGTCCCAGGCAGGGTCGGGGAGTTGGTCGAGTTCGTGCAGCACAGGCCGGGGCGGGGTGTTGACGACCTCGCCCGTAGCCGGGTTGGCAAAGGCCAGTCCGGCAATGCCGCGGCAGTCGGAGCGGCCGGCTTCGAGGGCCAGGATCAGTTCGCGCAGCGTGATTTCCCCCTCGCCCACCACGATAAAATCGGCGCCCTCGGCCAGGTATTCAGCGCAGTGATCGGTGGCGTCGCTGCTGCTGACGATCACCGTGCAGCCCGCGGCACGGCCCGTTTTGGCCATAGCGAAAGCTGCTTCGCGCATGCGGGTGAGGCACATTTTGGTGAGGTAGTTGAACCCGTCGTCGTAGATGACCAGATAGCGCGGGCGGGCGGCGGCCAGCGCCGGGCCGATTTCGTCGGGACTGTCGCGCAGATTGGTGTCGAACAACGCCACCTCAAAGCCGCACTCGCGCAGCACGGCAGCGGCGCACAGCGTGCCGTAGGGCGGGTACGGTTGCTGGTTTTTCCACTGCTTATCGTCGAATTTGTAAAAATACGAGTGGGTAAAGAGAATATCGGCCATGACACGACGGGTTGCCCGACAAAGATGGGGGAAATAAAGGAATGTGTCTGGAGACAGGTGTTTATTGGACAGGTGTTTTTTTTGGACAGGATTGACAAGATTAACAGGATTAAAAAGTCCCGGCCCCCGGCAGCGAAGCCGCCCCATCCTGTTAATCTTGTCAATCCTGTCCAAAAAAACCGCCAAAAAAACCTGTCCCTCCCACCTCAAACGCACACTTCCAAGGCCCCGTTACCCTACATTTACCCCATTAAACATTAAAAATACAGTTATGAAACAGTTGACCACCCTCCTGCTGGCCCTCATCGGGCTATCGGCCGGTGTCGGCGCCCAATCGGAAGCCCGGCTCTTCCGCATGCCCGACGTGTCGGCCACCCACATCACCTTCGTGTACGGCGACGACGTCTGGATCGCGCCCAAAGCCGGTGGCCAGGCCGCCAAACTCAGCTCGCCCGACGGCGCGGAAATCTTCCCCCGCTTCTCGCCCGACGGCAAAACCGTCGCGTTCAGCGGCAACTACGACGGCAACCTCGACATCTACACCATCCCCATCGCCGGCGGCGTGCCCACGCGGGTAACGCACCACGGCATGCCCGACATCCTGCAAGACTGGTACCCCGACGGCAAAAACCTGCTCTATACCTCCTCCATGCACAGCGGCAAACAGCGCTTTGCCCAGTTTTACAAAGTGCCTGCCACCGGCGGCCTGCCCGAAAAACTGCCGCCCGCCTACGGCGAATTCGCCTGCTTCTCGCCCGACGGCAAACAAATAGCCTTCGTCATGAAATCGCAGGCTTTCCGCACCTGGAAACGCTACCGGGGCGGTACGGCAGCCGATATTTTCACCTTCGACCTGGGCAGCTTCGCCTCCGAAAATATCACCCAAAACGACGCCAACGACGAAGTCCCGATGTGGCGCGGCGACCTCATCTACTACCTCTCCGACGCCGGCGCCGAAAAACGCCTCAACATCTGGTCGTACAACCTCAAAACCAAACAACGCCGCCAGATCACCCGCTTCAAAGACTACGACGTGGCCTACCCGGCCCTGGGCCCCGACGACATCGTGTTCACCTGCGGCGGCGTGATGTACCTGCTCAACCTGGCCAGTGAAAAAACGGCGGAAGTAAAAATCCAGGTCGTCACCGACTACGAACAGGCCAAACCCCGCCAGATCAACGCCCGGCCCTGGGCGGCGTGGTTCACCCCCTCGCCCGACGGCAACCGCCTGCTCGTCGAGGCCCGCGGCGAGGTGTTCAGCGTGCCCGCCCAGAAAGGCTACACCGTCAACCTCAGCCAAAGCAGCGGCTCCGCCGAACGCTACCCCGCCTGGTCGCCCGACGGCCGCTACGCCGCCTGGTGGTCGGATCGCGGCGGCGAATACCAGCTGGTGCTGCACGACTTCACCCGGCCCGACAAAGACCAAACCCTGACCAGTTTCACGACGGGCTTCCGCTACGCCATCTTCTGGTCGCCCGACAGCCGCAAACTGGCCTTCGTGGATCAGGCCATGAACATCCAGGTGCACGACCTCGACGCGAAAAAGACCCTGAAAGTCGATCAGGCGCCCGACCTCTTCGAAGGCGGTTTGCAGAACTTCAAAGTGTCCTGGTCGCCCGACAGCCGCTGGATGGCCTACGAACGCGGCACCGACAACAACAACCCCGCGATCTTTATCTACGACACCCAATCGCAAAAAACGCGGCAGGTGAGCTCCGGCTTTTACGCCGATTACAACCCCGTGTTCGACCGCGAGGGCAAATACCTGTTTTTCATCACCAACCGCTCGTTTTCACCCACGTACAGCGAGTTTGAAGGCGCGTTCATTTACAACAAATCCAACCTGATCGCCGTCGCCACCCTGCGCGCCGACCTGCCCGGGCTGCTCGCCCCCCAGAACGACACCGTGGCCGTCAAACTCGACACCGGCGACAAAAAAGCCGGCAAGGACAAAGACGAGGAGGCCAAAAAAGACAGCAGCGACGTCAAAGCCGTCGGGATCGATTTCGAGGGGCTCGAAAACCGCGTCGTCGTACTGCCCATGCCCGCCGGCAACTACGGTAACCTGGCAGCCGCAGAGGACAAACTGCTCTACCTCACCGTTGTGCCCCAGGCGCCCCCCGGCGAGCCCAACCTGGCCCTGAAATATTTCCACCTCAAAGACCGCGAGGACAAAACCGTGATGGAAGGCATCAACGGCTACGAACTTTCGGCCGACGGCAAAAAAATCATGATTATCCAGAAAGAAAGCGTCGGCATGGTATCGCCCGAGCCCGACCAGAAACTGGAAAAACCCGCGCCCCTCGACCGCCTCGACATGACCCTCGACCCGCGCGCCGAATGGGCCCAGATCTTCAACGAAGTGTGGCGCCTCGAACGCGACTATTTTTATGAAAAGGAAATGCACGGCGTCGACTGGCCCGCTATGCGCAAACGCTACGGCGACCTGCTGCCCTACGCCGCCAGCCGCTCCGACCTTAACTACCTCATCGGCGAACTCATCGGCGAACTCAACGCCTCGCACACCTACCGCGGCGGAGGCGACGCGCCCGCGGCCAAACAGCAGAACACCGGCTACCTGGGCGTCGACTGGGCCCTTGAAAACGGTTATTTCCGCATCAAAAAGATCATCCACGCCGCCCCCTGGGACACGGAGCAGCGCTCCCCGCTCGACGCGCCCGGCCTCGGCATACGCGAAGGCGACTACGTACTGGCCGTCAACGGCCGCCCGCTCGACACCCAAAACGACCCCTGGACCGCCTTCCAGGGCCTCGGCGGCGCCACGGTAGCCCTCACCGTCAACAACAAACCCGGCTGGGACGGCGCCCGCACCCTCAGCGTCGGCACGCTCGACAGCGAAACCCGCCTGCGCAACCTCGCCTGGATCGAAAGCAACCGCAAACGCGTGGAAGAAGCCTCCGGCGGCCGTATCGGCTACGTGTACGTGCCCAGCACCGGCATCGACGGCCAGAACGAACTCGTGCGCATGTTCTACGCCCAGTGGAACAAACCCGGCCTCATCATCGACGAACGCTTCAACAACGGCGGCCAGATTCCCGACCGCTTCATCGAACTGCTCAACCGCAAACCCCTGGCCTTCTGGGCCGTGCGCGACGGCCGCACCTGGCAATGGCCCTCGGTGGCCCACTTCGGTCCCAAAGCCATGCTCATCAACGGCTGGAGCGGCTCCGGCGGCGACGCCTTCCCCGACTACTTCCGCAAAGCCGGCCTCGGCCCCCTTATCGGCACCCGCACCTGGGGCGGCCTCATCGGCATCAGCGGCAACCCCGGCCTGATCGACGGCGGCTCGGTCACCGTGCCCACCTTCCGTATGTACAACCCCGACGGCAAATGGTTTCCCGAAGGCTACGGCGTAGCGCCCGATATAGAAGTGCCCGAAGACCCCACGGCCCTGGCCAAAGGAAACGACCCGCAACTGGAACGGGCCATACAGGAAGTATTGAAACAACTGGAAAAAACGCCCAAACCCGTGCCCGCGCGCCCGGCACGGGAAGACCGGAGTAATTAAAAATTTTTCTATCGCCCGCTTGCGGCGATAAGGATTGGGGTGTATGTTTGTTTTCCAAAACAAATGAAAAATGCCCCGCGATCTGTTTTTTGATGCAACACCCATGGCTTTCTGAGGATAGGGAGGCTGTGGGTGTTGTGGTTTTGGGGGTATAGAGGCAATGGACGACCAACTAAAACCCGCATTGCGTGATAAGTGCTAATTTGGTACTTATCCCGCAATGCGCCTTCGCTTTAGTCGTTTGTTGCGTATAACCAATAGATAGCGGTAATAACAATAAGAAAAAATAAATAGGATATGTGCAGGTCATTTGCCCTAAAAATCCTCTTTTCATAAAAATCTTATTGGACAAGCAAGCAAAAGGCATCCGTTTCGGCAACCACCTGATGGGCGGTATCAGGCGGAATGTCGGTGAAGGCCAAAGCGCCGAGTGGTCGGATGATGCCATCGCCCGGCTGTTCGTAACGCACTGCGCCTTCCAAAACCAGAAGCATGGCCGGCACGGGACTTTTGTGTTCTTTGATGGCCTCGCCCGCCCGGAGTCGGATGGCGGTCAAACGCCCGTTTTGGGCTTTGAAAAGCGGGCGGAAAATGGGGCCGGCCTGTTCAGAGGCGAGCAGTTCGTATAATGTCATTGAAAAAAAATTTGGTGTTCAGCGAGATGCTGTGCCGATTGGCTCATGGTTTTTGGAAAGATAAAACCACGAAACCCCGGCGAACAAAATGGTAATTGAAATACGGAACAACATGGCCTTGATGGTTGCTTCCTCGTAGATACCTCCTGAATTGATATGCCACATCAATCCCAGAAAACTCAACAGGAGGATGCCAACGGAGGCGAGCAACAGCCGAGTTGTCCATATTTTTTTGGTGAAAAGCCCGTAGGCCGCAAACAGGTACAAAAAGCCGCTGATAAAGTTCAGAACCACTACGAACAGCACATAATTGCCTTCTTTGGCGCGTATTCCGAACAGGTCGAAAATAACCGAGCCGCTCATGAACAAGGTTAGCAACGCGAACAGCGCGAGGGCAACAGCAGAGACGGATAATATGATGTTTTTCATAAAAAATCAGGCTTTCTTTTTTGAAAGGTGTAAAAGGGGATTCCCAAATTTTTGCCTCGCGGCAGTCAATGTGTGGTAAAACTTCGAGGGAGGCTTTTTTTCAGGCCGCATCGTCCTGTTTCATTTTGAAAAAAGAAACGCCGAGCCAAATCACGGCGGCAGTCATGGCCGCCGCGCCAATGAGCACGAAAATGGGTGGCAGGCCGAAATAGATTTCCGACAAAATGCCGACCGGCATCAGGATACCTGTCAAAGCAAGCCACGAAATGCTTTTCGCGTTGCGCAGCCGCCCGCCAAAATGCACCAAAAGAAACCCAATGACCACGTTTAGAAAGGCAAACAGGTTGCCATGAACGTGTGCGAGCCGCGATTCGAAATGCTTTCCGGTGGTGTACCCGGCTATCCATTCTTCCTTTCCCGGGGCGAAATCCCGCAGGTAAATGAGCAAAAAGCCGTAAGCCATGAAAAGCCCCATGAATAAGAATCCCGCCGAGATGTTGTTCTTTCCTGTCATACTAATTGTGGTTTAAAAACAATGGTTCGTATCGATTTGAAATAGTAAGCGGTCAGGCGAGGTATACATAAAGAAAAAGGTAAAAGTTTAAGTTTGTGTTGCGAATCCAAACCAACTTTTACCTT
>JADZFP010000411.1 GCA_020849825.1 Saprospiraceae bacterium | reverse complement strand
GGGGCCGATATCATCATGGCCTTCGACGAATGTACGCCCTATCCCTGCGAATACAACTACGCCCGCAAATCGCTGGATATGACCCACCGCTGGCTGGACCGCTGTATCGAACGTTTCGACAACACGACGCCGCTGTACGGATATAGCCAGACGCTTTTCCCCATCGTACAGGGCAGCACTTTCCCCGATTTGCGCCGCGCTTCCGCCGAGTATATCGCCGCGCTGGGGCGCGAAGGCAATGCCATCGGCGGCCTGTCGGTAGGCGAACCCGCCGAAGACATGTACGCCATGACCGAACTGGTCACCGCTATCCTTCCGGCCGACAAACCCCGCTACCTCATGGGGGTCGGCACCCCGGAAAATATTCTGGAATGTATCGCCCGGGGCATCGACATGTTCGACTGCGTATTGCCCACCCGCAATGCACGGCACGGATTGTTGTACACTTCCGAAGGCATTATCAGCATCCGGAACCAGAAATGGCGCAACGATTTTTCGCCCATCGACGCCAACAACCCGGCGCCTACCAGCCAGACCCATACCCGGGCGTATCTGCGCCACCTTTTTGTCAATGAGGAAATTCTGGGCATGCAACTGGCCACCCTACAGAATCTCGGTTTTTTCCTCTGGCTGGTCGGCGAAGCCCGACGCCACATCCTCGAAGGCAGCTTTGCCGCCTGGAAAACGGAGATGGTGGCCAAAGTCAGCCGGCGGCTGTGAGCGCGCGATTATTAGCAGTCGGGCCAATCCCTATCTTTGCCCGCTGAAACTGTCTGCCTTACTGCAACATGAAAATCTTCTGCATCGGCCGCAATTACGTCGACCACGCCAAAGAACTGAACAACCCGGTTCCGAGCGAACCCCTGGTATTTATGAAGCCGCCGACTGCCCTGGTGGTGAACAACAAACCCTTCTTTTATCCGGATTTTACCAGGGATCTGCACCATGAAGGCGAAATTGTGCTGCGGGTGTGCAAAAACGGCCGTTCCGTACAGCCCGAATTTGCACATCGCTACTACGACGCCGTGGCGTTCGGTATCGATTTCACAGCGCGCGACGTGCAGGAACGCCTCAAGCAAAAAGGCCAGCCCTGGGAGATCGCCAAAGGATTCGACGGCTCGGCGCCCCTGAGCAAATGGGTGCCGCTGGAAGAACTGCGCGACGCAAAAAACATTCATTTTCAATTGAAAAAAAACGGCCAGGTGGTACAAAATGGCCAAACCAGCGACCTGATTTTTCCGTTCGATGCCCTGATCGTGCATATTTCCCGTTATTTTACCCTGCAAAAGGGCGACATGATCTTTACCGGTACGCCCGCCGGGGTCGGCCCGGTGCAAATCGGAGATATACTGGAAGGATTTATCGAAGACCAACTCCTGCTGCACTGCGCCGTCAAATAACTTTCGACACAAATTGCTCCTATGCTGCGTATCCTGTTTTTTGTCCTCCTTGCCACCGGGCTCTGCGCCCAGTCGCCCGTACCCGCCCCCAAACAACAAGGCGCCATACTCATTCTGGGCGCCACCGCGCACCTGGGCAACGGCAGCGTTATTGCCAACAGCGCCATCGCTTTTGACGAAGGTAAACTCACCCTGGTCGCCGATGCTACCACCATCCGGATCGACCGCTCCAAATACGCCCGCATTTACGACGCCTCGGGCAAACACGTGTACCCCGGCCTGATCGCCCCCGACGCCACGGTGGGCCTGGTCGAAATCGGCGCCGTACGCGCCACGCAGGATACCCGCGACGCCGGGCCGATCAACCCGCAAAACCGGGCCCTGATCGCCTACAACACCGATTCCGATATTCCGCCCACGCTCCGCACCAACGGCGTGCTGATGGCCCAGATTACGCCCGAAGGCGGCCTGATGCCCGGCATTTCTTCGGTTGTGCAAATGGATGCCTGGAACTGGGAAGACGCCGCCGTACGCGCCGACGAGGGCCTGCACGTCAATTGGCCATACTGGCAAAGCCAGAGCAACGACCCTTCGCGGACCAAGAATGAAAACTACGACCGCGACGTGCGCACCCTGCGGCAGTTTTTCGACGAGGCCAAAGCCTATTGCCAAAAAACGGCGCCCGAGCCCGTCAACCTGAAATACGAGGCGATGCGCGGTATTTTTGATAAAAAACAAACGCTTTACATCCACACCGGCCAGTCGAGGGCCATGCAGGAAGCCGTTTTGTTCGCTGAAAGCTACGGCCTGAAACCCGTACTGGTGGGCGCCAACGACGCCTGGCTGATCGTCGATTTTTTGCGCAGTCATCAGGTGTCCCTCATCCTCAGCCCGACCCAGCGCTTGCCAGCGCGGGAAGACGAAGACGTCGATCAGCCGTTCAAAACCGCCGCGGCCCTGCAGGAGGCCGGCATCCTGTTTGCGTTTAGTGCCGACGGTTTCTGGCGCCAGCGCAATTTGCCGTTTATGGCAGGGCAGGCTTCCGGCTATGGCCTGTCGAGAGAGGCGGCCCTGAGCGCCCTGACGCTCAACACGGCAAAAATTCTGGGCATCGACAGTTTTACCGGATCGCTCGAAACGGGCAAAGACGCCACGCTTTTTATTTGCGAAGGCGACGTGCTCGACATGCGCAGTTGCATCGTGACCGCCGCGTTTATCCAGGGCCGCACCATCGACCTGGACAACAAACAAAAAGCGCTGACGCGCAAATTCAATGAAAAATACAAGCGCCAGTAAGCTTCGGTCCGGCGCCCGGTGAAACTTTGGCTGGTGTTTGAAATAAATTTACCAAACAGACGCTTTTTGATCCTGATGAAGCGCAAACACCGGATACTGACCTTGTTCCTTTTGCTGACCTGTGCCCTGGCGCGGGCGCAATCGAGCGCTGCGTTCGATTCGACGGTGGTCGAAACAGGTGAGGCATTCTCCCTGCACCTCAGTGTAATGGGGTGGGGGGCCGAACCGGAGCAGATTGATTTTTCTGCCTGGGAAAGCGTGTTCCCCCCGGAAAATATCCTGCGTGAAAGCGGCTGGTACCTCGACGGCGATACCTGGACCAACGACGTCACGCTCATCTCCTTCGATTCTGCCGAATTACATCTGCCGCCCCTGTCGATCCGGCGCCGCGACGGCAGTACGGAGGAAACCAATCCGCTGCAACTCACCGTTGTGCCCACCCCTTCGCCCAATGACCCCATCGACCTGGCCGACATCGCCGACATCCGCCGCGAAGCTTTTCACTGGCTCGACGCGCTGCCCTGGGTACTGCTGGTGGGCGGCCTCTGCGGCCTAGCGGCCCTGGTCTGGTGGCTGCTCGTGCGGCGCAAACAACGCGGGCCGCGCAGCCGGACGGTGCAACTGCCCCCGCACGAACTCGCCCTGCGCGAACTCGATGCCCTGGCGCGCCGAAATCTCTGGCAGCAACACCAAATCAAAGTTTACTACGAAACCCTGACCTACATTGCACGGCAATACATACAGCAGCGTTTCGGTGTGCCCGCACTGGAATCGGTAAGCGACGAAACCATGTACCGCCTTCGCAAAACAGATTTTCCGCCCGAACTCCTGCCGCCGCTGGAAAACCTGCTGCATACAGCCGACCGCGTGAAATTTGCCAAAGGCGAACCGCCGGCCGATTACCACGAAACCGCCCTGCTGCAAGTGCGGCAATTGGTGCAACAAACCATACCGCCGCCCCCCGCCGAACCGGAAAAAAAATGACGCCATGACCTTCGCCCAACCGCTTTGGCTGATTATACTGCTATTGATTCCCCTGGCCCTGCGCCGGACCGGGCGCGATGGCGGCGTGCGGGCCATCGTTTCCCTGGGCGCTCCGGAAGGCCCCTGGCAGGGCTGGCGAGCCGCTATTCGCGCCCGTTTGCCGCTGCTGCGCTGGGTGGCCCTCGGGTTGCTGGCCCTGGCGATGGCCCGGCCGCAACGGCAATGGCAGGAACAAAAGATCAAGGCCGACGCCCTCGATATTATGCTCTCGATGGACGTATCGCTGAGTATGCTCAACCGCGATTTCAATCCCAACCGCCTGACCGTGGCCAAAGCAGTCGCCTCCGATTTTGTCGAAAACCGGCCCTACGACCGCATCGGATTGGTGGCTTTCGACGGCGAAGCCTTCACTTTATGCCCGCTGACCACCGACCGGCGTGTGGTGAAACAATACATTCAGACCCTGCAGGTAGCCCGTGTAGCCGAGGGCACCGCGATCGGGCTCGGATTGGCCACCGCGGCCAATCGCCTGAAAGACAGTCCTTCAAAATCCAAAATTATTATTCTGCTGACCGACGGTATCAACAATGCCGGATTTATGGACCCGCTTGATGCGGCCAATATTGCGCAATCGCTCGGCATAAAAGTGTACACCATTGGCGTAGGAACGGAAGGAGACGTACTGGCCCCCAGTTCGCGCAAACCCGACGGCACTTATTTTTACGACTTTCAACCGCAAACTTTCGACCCCAAACCGCTCGAAAATATCGCGGCGCTCACCGGCGGAAAATTTTACCTGGCCCGCTCGGAAAAAGCCCTTGACGACATTTACAAAGAGATCGACCAGTTGGAAAAAACAAAGGTGGAAATCAGCTCGATTCGGCGCACCAGCGACTATTTTCAGTGGTTTATCGCGGCGGCGGTGCTGCTGCTGCTCGTCGATGCGCTGTTGCGCTGGGGTTTTCTGCGATCTGTAACCATTTAACCCTCCATCCCTTCTTCAAATCCTCGAATCTTCGCATCCTCGAATCCTCAATAAAAAAAATGTTCCGCTTCGAACACCCTGAATATCTGCGTTTGCTGTGGGCCGTGCCGGCGCTGTTGCTGTTGCTGGCGGCCTGGTGGCGCTGGCGGCGCAAGGCGCTGGCGCAGCTGGCAGGGCCCGGCGCGGCGGAGCAGATGGTGCCGGGTTTTTCGGGAGGGCGTTTTTGGATAAAAAACCTGCTTTTCCTCGGTGCGCTGATATTGCTGGCCTTTGCCTGGGCCAATCCGCAACGCGGCGCTAAACAGCAAACGGCCGTGCAGCAAAGCGCCGACGTAATCATAGCGCTGGATATTTCGCAAAGTATGCTGGCCGAAGACGTTCGGCCGAGCCGGCTGGTACTGGCCCGCATTTTTGCCCAAAAACTCGTGCAGGCTTTGGCCGGCGAACGGATAGGGTTGATCTTTTTTGCCGGCGATGCCTATGTGCAGATGCCGCTTTCGACCGATTACGGCGCGGCCATGTCCTTTTTGACCGAAGCCTCGCCCGACCTGATGACGGCACAGGGCACCGCGTTGCCGGCCGCCATTCGCCTGGCCGAACAAACGTTCGACCCGGAAACGCCCGCAGGGCGCGCTCTCGTACTGATTACCGACGGCGAAGACCACGACGCCGACGCGGTGTCGGCAGCAGAAGACGCCCGTGGCAATGGCGCACTGATCTTTACCGTCGGCGCAGGTACCGCCGCGGGCGGACCCATCCCCTGGTCGCCGGGAGGCGCCGCGGGTTATAATCGCGATGATAAAGGCGAACTCGTCCGTACCCGCCTCAACGAAACGCTGCTGCACGACGTAGCACGGGCCGGCGGCGGCCAGGCCTACCACATCAGTCAGGGCGACGCAGCGATCGATGCCATTCACAACGCCGTTAATCAACTCCGGAAGCGCGAAGTGGCGGTGCGTTCCTACACCGAATTTGAGTCGTATTTTCAGTGGCTGCTACTGCCGGCTTTTTTGCTGTTGCTGCTCGAAACCTGGATTTTTTGGAAAAAAAACTGACCCATCATGCGTCGTTTGCTCTTCTTCCTTTTACTGCTCGCCGTGTCGGCCATACTGCCGGCCCATGCCCAGTCGCCCCACCAGTCGCTGCGCAAAGGCGATGGCGCGTACGACAAAAAAGAATTTAAAAAAGCCGAAGACGCCTATCGACAGGCCCTGACCAAAAGCCCCAAAGACCCCAAAGCGCTGTACAACACCGGCAATACCGCCTATCGCCAGGGCAACTACGCCGACGCCGTAGGGCTATACACCGAGGCTGCCCAACAGGCGCCGGATACCGATTTTAAATCCGATGCCCTGTACAACCTGGGCAATGCGCATTTGCAACAACGCCAGTACGACAAGGCCGTCGAAGCCTATCAGCAGAGTCTGCGCCTGCGCCCCGGCGACGCCAATGCCAAAAGCAACCTTCAGTTTGCCAAGAAAAAACTTCGCGAACAACAGGAGCAGGAAAAACAAAAACAGCAACAACAGGAACAGGAGCAGCAACAAAATCAAGAGCAGAACCCGCCGGAAAATCAGCCGCAAGACCAACCACAGGACGAGCCGCAACAAGAGCAGCCGCAACAGCCCTCCGAGCAGGGGCAGGAGCCTAACCAACCGCAACCCAAACAACAAGCCCCCCAACCCGGTAAAATCAGTCCCGAACAGGCCCGCCAAACCCTCGACAACAGCATAGGGCCCGCCGACCAGAAAAGCGCCCGCCGCTACCGCGAAAACCAGCAACCCCGCGACCGCCCAAGAGCCAAAAAGGATTGGTAGGCCGGGAAAACCTATCTTTACCCACGCAAAACATACATCCGACAACGCTCAACCAGCCCGCACCATGAAAGAAAAAGGCATTCCCACCGTCGACCTCTCCCAATACGTGCTCGGCACGCACGAAGAAAAAGAACAATTCGTCAAGGCACTTGGCAAAGCTTTCCACGAGGTCGGCTTCGTCGCCGTAATCAATCACGGCGTACCGAAAGACCTGATCGACGATTTTTACACCGCCTCCAAGGCCTTTTTTGCCCTGCCCGAAGAAGTAAAGCGCCGCTATGAGATCGCAGGCATGGCCGGCCAGCGCGGCTACACCTCCTTTGGCAAGGAACACGCCAAACAATCGAACGTACCCGATCTGAAAGAATTCTTCCAGATCGGTCAGGAAGTACCCGATGACCACCCCCGTAAAAGCCAGTACCCCGATAACGTCGACGTCGTGGAAGCGCCCGATTTCACCCGCCTGGGCCGCGAGCTGTACCGCTCATTCGAACACGCCGGCGGGCAGTTGCTCGAAGCCATCGCCATACATCTCGGCCTCGACGAAAATTATTTCCACGACAAGATCAAACACGGCAATTCGATCCTGCGCGCCATTCACTACCCGCCCATTACACAGGAGCCAGCCAGCGCCATCCGCGCCGAACAACACGAAGACATCAACCTCATCACCCTGCTCGTGGGCGCAAGCGCCGGCGGCCTTCAATTGCTCAATTCGGAAGGCAAGTGGAACGACATCATGCCCGAAGCCGACGAGATCGTCATCAATGTGGGCGATATGCTGCAGCGCCTCACCAACGACTACCTCAAAAGCACAACCCACCGCGTCGTCAACCCGCCCCGCGAAGAATGGCACCTGCCCCGCCTCAGCATTCCTTTCTTCCTGCACCCGGTGAGCGAAATGGACCTCAGCTGCCTGCCTGCCACCGTGACGGCCGACAACCCGCTGCACTACCCGCCCATCACCGCCGGTGAATACCTCGACGAGCGGTTGCGGGAAATCGGGTTGAAGAAATAATTTGTGTTCCGGGAAACGGAGGGTTGTTGTTGGTTTTTGAATTTGCGGCGGTCAATCCACCCCGTACGCCCTCCGTTGCTCTGCACTCAGTTGTTTGAATGGCGCTTTTTGCAGCCATTCGTAAATTGTGACGGGCGATGGCCAAAGGCGGGCAGTTTTATCTTCCGAACTGGTCAAGATGTATCGCCCGTCGGGCGAAAACACTGCGGAGTTGAGTGGAGCCTGATGCAGGTTCATGTCCGACAATAATTCGCCGCTGGTATTCCACAATTTGGCGGTTTTGTCTTTCGAACAAGTCAGAACGTACTTTCCATCGGGCGAAAACCTTGCGTCGTAAATAGTGGCCTGGTGTTGCATCACAGCGCCGGATGCTTCTCCCCTCAAAGTCCAGAGATGCGCGCTTTGATCCCAGGGGCCGGTCAGAATCAACTGCCGGTCGGGCGAAAATGCCGATTTAAACAGGGTGTTCGTATGCGGGCCCAGGTCGGCGAGCAATTCGCCTTTCAGGTTCCAAAGTTTGGCCGTTCGGTCGGTCGAACTGGTCAGAAATGTTTTTCCGTCGGGTGAAAACACACCGGATTGCACAAAGTGTTTGTGTTTGAGGTTGGCGACGAATTCGCCCTGAGCGGTCCAAAGTTTGGCGGTCCAGTCGAGCGAGGAAGTCAGGATGTACTTCCCATCGGGTGAAAACGCAACCGATCCAACAAAGTCGCCGTGGCGGTTCATATCAGCGATTCGTTCACCTTGCAGGGTCCACAGTTGTGCCGACCAGCCTGACAGGGTCAGGATTGTTTGGCCATCGGGCGAAAATAGCGCCGCGGTAACCGATTCATCGCAGGAAAGAGTGGCGAGCAATTCGCCTTTCAGATTCCACAGGCGGGCAGTTTTGTCGTAGGAAGCCGTCAATACGTATTGCCCGTCGGGCGAAAAAACGGCGGAGTGGATGGTCGCGCTGTGGTTGCGCAGGTCGGCAAGCAGTTCGCCTTTCAGGCTCCAGAGTTTAACGCTGTGGTCGTAGGAGGCGGTCAGGATCGTTTGACCGTCGGGTGAAAAAACAGCGATATGAACGACATTGGTATGGCGGTTAAGGTTCGCGACCAGCGTACCATCGAAGTTCCAGAGACGGGCAGTTTTGTCGTTTGAATTGGTGAGAATATACCGCCCGTCGGGCGAAAAAACAGCAGAGAGCACCGAGCCGTTGTGGTACAATTCGCGGTAGCCGCAGTCTTGTCTTTTGTAAAAATCAGTCCAAAAGAGCCGACATAAGGTGCGTTGCACTTCGGCACTGGTATCGAGACGGTAAGCCTCCTGTGCCAGTCGAAGAGCCGTACCGGTGCGCTCTCCTGTTGTTCCGTCGCCGGCAACAGTCTGTTCAACAGCAATGCCGTTCTGAACCGGCCGCGCAGCCTGGGAGAGGATATTTCGGGCACCGGCTATGCTGTCGGCAAGTAAAGTCAGCCGGCGTGCTTTTACAGGTGGTGTTTCGGGCTGCGCTAAAAGGCCGGCCGGAATGAAAAGCGAAAGAAGGAAAAGGAGTGATTTCACAGCACCAAAGTAGGAAATCCTGTACTTGACATTTTTTTATCTGGCAGGGGAGTAAATTCATCACACAAACCCCATCGGTCGAAACGCCTCGCCCAGAATATCATCGGCATCCGCTTTTAGCCAGCGCTTGAGCAGGGTGGCGTACACCTGCCGGAAATCCACCTGGAATTTCAGGTCGCCCTCGTCGAGGTCGGCCAGGTCGGGCATGGGGTTGAGAATGCCTTTTTGCTTCAGGCTTCCGCCCAGGAAAAACATCTGGTTGGCGGTGCCGTGATCGGTGCCGCCGCTGGCATTTTGCGACACGCGCCGCCCGAATTCGGAGAAGGTCACGACCAGCACGTCGTCCCAGCGGCCGTTGGCTTTGAGATCGGCTGAAAAAGCGCCGAGGGCTTCGTTGAGATCGCGGAACAGCCGTTCCTGCTGGCCTGTCTGGTTGATGTGCGTATCAAAACTGCCGTGTGAGAGGTAGTACACCGAGGTATCGGAATCGGCGAGGATAAGCGAGGCAATGGTGCGCAGATGTCGGCCGAGTTCGGAATTGGGATAGTTGGATGCCGTGGCTTTGGCGCGACTTTTTTCAAACAAATAGTCGGCCGAAGCCATGGTTTCCGCCATGGTTTTGTACAGGTAACCCACAGGCGAATCGTCGTGCACCTGTCCCGAGGGCGAGTTTTGGGGCTGTTTGACGGCGAGGTAGTCGCGGAAAAACGGACTATTGGCGCTGTCGTACAGGCGTTTGGGTTCCTGTACGGCAATGCCGCGCAGTTCTTCGCCTTTTAGGGCCAGACTGAGCGTGTCGTCGATTTCGAGGATGGCTGTGGGGCGGTCGCAGCCCTTGCACTGGGCGTCGAGGTAACGGCCCAGCCAGCCCGTTTGCCAGATCTCGCTCGACGGACTGGCGGTGTGCCAGATATCCATGCTGCGGAAATGGGAGCGGTCGGGGTTGGGGTAACCCACGCTGTTGAGTACGGCGAGTTGCCCTTCGTCGTACAGACTTTTGAAGCTCGTGAGCGCGGGGTGCAGGCCGGCTTCGTCCGTGAGCGTCAGCGCCGTTTCGCGGGCAATGGCCAGGCGGGGCCGCTCGCGGTAATAGATGTCGTTGCGGGTGGGCACGACCGTATTCAGGCCGTCGTTGCCGCCGCTGAGCTGCAACATCACGAGGATACGGCCGTTGTGGGCCAGTACGCCGGGGCGCCCGAATTCGTGCAGAAAATTGGGCAGCCACAGCGAAGCGGTAGCCAGCGAGGTGGTTTTGAGAAATTCCCGGCGTTTTATAAGCATGGCAATTTTTTTTATGGTTGATGAGGGTTTATAAGGTTGATAAAAGGGGAAGGTTGCACTCGGGATTTGACCATTGACAAGGGTAAATCGGGCTGGAAGAAGGTTACAAAAAGTCGAGCGCAGTAATGCCCCTTTTATCAACCTCATAAACCTCATCAACCCATATCAACCCCTTTTATCAACCTTTCAACAAAGTTGAAATTCCGGGGTCGCCATCAGCTGGATAAACGTCGTTTTGATCTGTTTGTCGCGGCTGCTGCGATCGGTGTGTTCTTCCATGACATCAAGCGGCGGTCGGGCCTCGGGCAGTTGCCAGAGGTAACGCGCCATCTGGTCGGCGAGCTGGGCGTCCGGGGTTTTACCGAAGAGTTCGAGTACGGGCGTCCAGTTGACTTCCGACACGAGGCGTTTCTGGCGATCGCGCAGGGCATCTCCTTCGCCCATATTCTGGTCGTCGTCGTCTTTGGTACTGACGTTAAAATCGCCCTGCCAGGCCACGAGTTGGGGCAGGCGGAGGCGCAGCATGAGCGAGGAGGCGTCGATCCAGGTACGGCCGCCCGGCCAGCCGGCCACGTTGGGCGGGTAGAACAGGGTTTGGCCCAGGGCGTTTTGCACCAGAATTTGCGAAAGCGGGTCCCGCGGCTCGAAGGGCAGGGTGCGGCGCAGGCCGACCCAGAGTTCGACGGGCGATTTGATCCGCGCGCCGATGTTTTCAGGGGCGTAAAACCAGGGGCTGCCCACGATATCGTCGAGCAGGCCGGTGATGCTGTATTGGCGCTGGAAAAAACGGGTGGCAAGGGCCTGGATACGGTCTTCCGGCACGATTTCCTCGTTGACGATGAAGCGGTAAATCTTGCGGGTGATGTACACGGCTGTCTGAGGCTGCCGGAGCAGGATGTCGAGCACGTCGTCGCCTTCGAATGGGCCGGTTTGGCCGAGCACGGTCTTCGAGCCTTCGTCGTGCGCGCGGCGGCGAAATACAAAGTCGCCGTTGAGTTCGTAGCCCCAGCCGGTAAAAGCCCGGGCAGCCTCCTTGATGTCGTTTTCGGTGTAATTGCCGCGGCCGAGGGTGAAGAGTTCCATCACTTC
>JADZFP010000410.1 GCA_020849825.1 Saprospiraceae bacterium | reverse complement strand
GCTTTCCGTTTTTAGCCAATCTGGGCCGCGCCGTACTGGAATACGAGCGAAAGCGCCCCCGCAAAGTATCGCCCGATCTGCGCCCCTTTGCCGAAGTGCTGCGGGTAAACTGAATCAAATGTTGCACTTTTGCAGACCCAACCACGTATCGCTTTGAAAAACATCGTTCGCCTCACAAACGCCGATATTCGCCAGCAGGACGGCAAAACCATACTGCACCAGGTCAACCTGACCATTGGGGAAGGCGAGTTTATCTACCTGATCGGGAAAACCGGCAGCGGCAAATCCAGTTTGCTCAAAACCCTCTACGGCGCGCTCCTGCTCGACAATGGCCATGGTGAAGTGGCCGATTACGATCTGCGCACTTTGAGCCGTCGCTCCGTTCACCTGCTTCGCCGCAAACTGGGCATTGTTTTCCAGGACTTCAACCTGCTCACCGACCGCAATGTGGAAGACAATCTGCTTTTTGTACTCCGCGCAACCGGCTGGGACGATGCCGCCGAAATGAACCGCCGGGTCAGTGAAGAACTGGAAGCCGTCGGCTTGCTCGACAAACGCCTCGCCATGCCCTATGAATTGTCGGGCGGCGAACAACAACGCGTCGTGATCGCCCGGGCGCTGCTCAACCGCCCCTCGCTCCTGCTCGCCGACGAGCCCACCGGCAACCTCGACCCCGAAACCAGCGACGATGTCCTGCTGCTCATGCGCAACCTCGCCCGCCAGCACAATACCGCCGTCCTCTGCGCCACGCACGACTATCGCATTCTCCAGAATTTCCCCGCCCGCATTATCCGGGTCATCAACGGGAAGATCATCGACGATGAGGGGAGGGGATGATGAATTGTGGTTATTTGGTGAATTGGTGAATTGGTTATAAAAGGGTTGTTTCTGCGCTCATTTTAAGTTTTTTACTCTAAGTATGCACTGAAAAGAGAGCGGTAATAACCCTTTTATAACCAATTCACCAATTCACCAATTCACCAATTCACCGAATAACCACCAGTTCACCAATACATCGATCTCTAATCCTCTCTCCCATACAGCCACTCCAGTGTGTTTTTGTAAAAAATCTTTTCCACGGTGGATTCCGGCAGGTTCATTTCTTCGATGAAACGGCCGATTTCCAGGTCGCCGAGCGGGAAGGGATAATCGGTGCCGAGGCAGACCTTGTCGTCGCCGGCGGTGTCGAGCACGTAGCGGAGCAGCGCGGGGTCGTGGGTGGCGGAATCGACCCAGAATTTGCCCAGGTAATGGCGCGGCGGCACCGGATTGTCGACGGCTACGAGGTCGGGGCGGCAATCGAAGCCGTGCTGGACGCGGCCGATGGTTGGTAAAAACGAGCCGCCGGCGTGTGCGAAGCACCACCGGAGTTGGGGCAGCCGTTCCAGTACGCCGCCGAAGATCAGCGAACAGATGGCGCGGCTGGTTTCGGCGGGCATCCCGACGAGCCAGGGCAGCCAGTATTTGCGCATCAGTTCTTCTCCCATCATTTCCCAGGGATGTACCAGGACGGCCAGGTCGAGCGCCTGACAAGCTTCGAAAATGGGAAAAAATTCGGGCTCGTTCAGGTTCTCCTGGTTTACGTTGGAGCCGATCTGGATGCCGGGAAATCCCAGTTCTTTCAGGCGTTGCAACTCCTTGATCGCCAGATCTGTATCCTGCATGGGGATGGTCCCCAGGGCGATATAGTGCTCGGGGTAATCGTCGACGACACCGGCGAGGTGGTCGTTCAGGAATTGGGAGAGGTACAGGCAATCTTCCGGTTTGGCCCAATAGGAAAACATGACCGGAATGGTGCAGACGACCTGCACGGGCGTCCGAAAGCGCTGGTATTCCTCAATCCTGACTGCGGGGTCCCAGCAATTGCTGGCAATTTCCCGAAAGAACGTGCTGCCTTTCATCATCCGGGCAAAGCCCGAACGGTGATGGTCGAGGTGAATAAAATCCCCATAGCCGAATTTCTGGGCGAAGTCGGGCAGTTTCTCCGGCAGGAGATGGGTATGCATATCAATTTTGTACGTCATCGTCCGGCTTATTGTTTGACCAGTTTGCCGGAAAGGATGCCGTTTTCAGCCGTAATTTGATACAGATACACGCCGGCGGGCAGTTGGCGGAGCGAGACCGGGTGGAGTTCGCGGTTTTGCGGCGTGAATTGTTCGGCGAACACCTGTTGGCCGTTGGCGCTGAATAATTCGAGCCGGGTGCGTCCCTGGCAGTTTTCGAGCAGGAAGACCGTCTCTGTCTGGGCCGGGTTGGGCGAAAGGGTGGCGGTGGGCGACACGGCCAAGGGCTGTTCGGTGGAAACCGACAGGGCGACATTGACGGCGGCCAGGGCATCCACTCGACCCCAGCCGTAGGCGTGGTTGGGGCGGGAGGAACCCAGTGAAGTGGGGCTGCAATCGAGGGTATCTGCGATGAACACGGAGGTTTGTTCGATGATGTCTTCTACCAGTTCCACTTCGCCGCGAAGTTCGGGGTTGGCGGAAAACATGAGGGCTACCAGGCCCGCCACGTGCGGACCGGCCATGCTGGTACCGCTGAAATTGGCGTATCCGCCGCCGCGAATGGAGGAGCGCACGCTGACGCCCGGCGCCGATACATTGGGTTTGTTGCGGAAACTGCCGTCGATCACCACCGGTCCGCGGCTGCTGAATCCGGCGATGGTGTCGTTGGGGCGGGTAGCGCCGATGCTGAAACTCTCTTCGAAGTAGGCCGGTGGGCCGTCGGTTGTGGAGCACACGCCGCCGTTGTTGCCGTTGGAGACCACCACCACAACGCCGGCCGCTTTCAGGTTGATCACGGCCGTGCGCAGCAATTCGTTGATCGACAGGTCGGTGCAGCCTTCGATATCGGCGCAGTACCAGGAATTATTGATTACGTCGGGCGATTTCGTGGGGTCGGGGTTTTGGCCGTTGATATCGGTGGGCGCCAGGAACCACTCGAAACATTCGATGTAACTGGAGGGTTTGCCCCACCCGCGTTCCATGTTTCGGCAGCCGACCCATGAGGCGCCGGGCGCCACGCCGGTCTGGTTGCCGGCGCCGTCGTCGCCCACCATGGTGCCCATGGTATGGGTGCCGTGGTTGTTGTCGTCGCAGGGCGCCGTTGCGCTGAGGCCGCAGGGGTTGTTAAGCGGGTTGTTGCTTGTATCGCCGTTGAGGGGGCTGAGGTCGTGGATGGCGTCGTGCCAGTTGTAGTTGTGATCGGCGGGGCCGACGGCGTTCCAGCCGCGGTAGTGCGTCTGGATGACCGGGTGGCCCCATTCGTAGCCGGTGTCGGCGCCGCCCACGGTGATGCCCTGGCCGGTGTAGCCCAGTGCCCAGACGGCCGGCGCATTGATTTTTTCCACGCCCCATTCCACGGTATTGCGTTGGGCGACGACGTCGTTTTCAACAAAAGGCGGCGGC
>JADZFP010000409.1 GCA_020849825.1 Saprospiraceae bacterium | reverse complement strand
GGCTGGCTGTTCGGCGGCATGGACAGCAAGCCGTTGTTAGTCATATATTTAACTTTGAATCCTAAACCAGTCTCTAATCAAAAGCTTTAATCTTACAATATCATCCTCTTCCAGTTCACATGAATGAGCTATAACATTTCTTATTTTACCAAACTGGCTAATTACCGACTGCATTGCTTTTTTACTTCTAATGGTATCTGAAAAATCTTCCCAATTTGCATTAATTATATCAATGAGTTCACCAAAGTTCGTGTAGTATAAAGGGTCGTCAGAACGGATTGCCATAGCTGTGTCAAGTTCGCTTAGTTGATTTTTTTTGACATTATCTTTTACTCCAGGAGGAGCTTTTATCTCCCACCAATTTACTCCATACCTTTCTTCCAGCCTTCCTGAAATCAAGCTCCGTATTGAATTTTCAAATGCAAAGTAATAGACATAAAAACGAGCCATTTTTCTTGCAGAAGCGAGTATCTTTTGTTCAAACAATTCTGTATCAACAATTTCCTTTCGGGTAATTGTATCAATATGTTGAATATCTATACCATTTTCTTCCAACTCTATCAGGTCGGTTTCAAGCATGAGGTTCTTAAATGCAAAATGCTCAAGTTTTTTTGAGAAATTATTCATCGAGTAAATTATCTTTTAGAGCCTTAAAAATCGAATTGTACACTTCAATTTCAGTTGTGGCCGGGAGGTTCAAATTTATTGTATAGGATATTCCAAATTTTCTTTTTATCGAAATATGCTCATCTTCCGTTTTAGGTGGCAGTGAGGTTTCTTTTGGTGGCTGTGTTGTCTCTTCTGGTTTTTTTGATGAATGTGGTGACTTATTAGATTTTTTAACATCAAATTCTGAGAGTTTAACTAATTCTATGAATGTGCCAATTACATAAGGAAGAGCTTTGTCATCATTGCCTACACCTAAAAGTGTTTTTAATTTTGAATTCAGCTCTTCTTTTTCCAATTTATGAGCGTATTCAGATGCTCTATATAAATCTGAGTATGCATCTTTTACTTTTTCCGCAAGCACGGATTTTGAAACAGAATCTTCTCTGTAACTTTTATATGTTTCGGTCGGTACGCTATTTTGATCAAGGAAGTCAAGTTTTTTTAGTAAGGGAACCATTGCACGGTAGCTTGACGATTTCAATCCTAAAACTGTTGAAAGAAAATCATTCGTAAATTTTGGTGGTACTGATGCGCCTTTAATCGCTTCAAATACGTCGCTTATCTTTCCATAAGCATTTACATAAGGTGGATATTTTGCCATAATTTATAATTTTTAGTTGTGACTAACTAAGGTTTCCCGTCACCCCCAATTTACGGCCAAATTCACTTTGTCACCCCTCCCATTGCGGCAAACCAACCAAAATGGCTGGATAGCCGCAATAAATGTTAACGAAAAGTGGACAAAAAAACAACCCTGCCCCGGCACACAAAGCGCCGGAACAGGGTTGCAACAAACAGGCGGGAATAGAGGGCACGTGTTTACATTAAGTTTTGGCTTATGCAAACTTATCGGAAGGACATTAAATTTCCAAATCGCCCTTTTTATTATTTCTGATTGTCCTGCCGCAACAATCGGCTGGCCAGTTTCCGCGCCTCCTGCTTAGGGCTGCGCCACCACTGCACCGCGTAGGTGGCAACGTGACCGATATTGTTTTTGGCAAAAAAGCGCTGCACTTTTTCCTCCCACTCGTACGAAGGCACGGGCGAGGGCGTCAGCACCCCGTCGAAGAGCAGGATACTGGCGAAATCGCCGTCGTTCTGTACCGCCAGGGGCACGGCCATGCCCTCCACCACGGCATTGCGGCGCAATTGCTGGGCCTCGAAATAGGGCCGCAGCGCCAGTTCCACTTCTTCCTGGAAAACCGTGGCGGTAAAGGGCTCGTCGGGATAATGCAGTAGGTTTTTCATATTGTTCAGCTGCTCTTCGGCGGCTTCCTGTTCGCCGCGCTGCACGTGTTCGGCAAAGGTGACCAGGTGCGAAAGGATGCAGGTGCCGAGGAACTTCCGGTCGGCCGACAAAACCTTGTACAAGCCCGGCGGGATGGAGTGCGCAATGAACATTTTCTGCGTCGCGCGGGTGAGCGCCACGTGCAACTGATTGATGCCCAGCAAGGTATTCCAGAAATGCAGGTCGCGGGTCAGGGTGCCCTGCGCGTCGGTCATGCCGTGGGTCAGCGAGATCACGAGCACGTCGACGTGCTGTCCCTGCAACTCGGCAAACTGGTACACGCCCAGGCCGTTGAGGTGCAGCTGCTGGATTTTTTCGTGACCGGGCATTTTGCGCTGCCGGATTTTGAGCAACTGGCCCGCGATCAGGTCGCGCTGCTGCACCGTGGCGCAGGCGATGCCCACCACGGGGTAGGTTTTGGCGGCGGTGGGTTCGATCAGGTTGAGCCAGTCGATCACCTGACGCGCTTCGGCTTCGTTGATGCGCGCCAATTCGTCGTAGCGGCCCTCCACATTGGCTACCACGGTCACTTCGCGGGCCGAGTGGCCGGAAGGCAGGCGTTTGAAGGGCGTTTCGAAGGCGATGCGGTTAAATTCGAGCCATTCTTCGGGCGCTTCCTGGTGCTGGTATTCCAGCGGGTGGGTTTTGCCGCCGAGGCTTTTGCAGTATTCGAGAAAATCGTCTTCGGCACAAGGCGTCATGTCCTGTTTGGAATCGCCCAGCACGACGAGGTTTTTGGCCATGTCGAACAGGTGGTAACACTCCTGCTTGGAGATATTGTGGGCTTCATCCACCAGCACCACGTCGAAGAGCATGTTGGAAAGATCGACCACGTCGAGGGCTACCTGGGGCGTCACCAGCAGCACGGGCAGGGTTTCGGTGAGCGGCTGAATATGATTGCGGAACAGATCATCGGCGCGCAGACTGGCCGAAAGGCTGCGGTTGTTTTTGCCAAACCAGGTTTTGTAAGCCGTCGAATCGGCCGATTTCAGGTTTTTCAGGGCCTTGGTCTTGCGCGCCTGCCATTGCGTGCTGATGTGCGCCGGGAGGATGTTGCGCAGTTCGCGGGCCGATTGGGAATAGGCCTGCAAGGTGGCGTCGTCCCAGAGCAGGCCCGGGTTGTATTCATTTTGCAGCCAATGGTGCAGGTACCAGCTTTCAAATGCGGCGGTCCAGTTGTTCGGTTTGATTTTGCACAAGGCCCGAACGACTTTCTGCTGCGCCGGATCGAGGCTGAGCCAGTGTTTTTGCCAGATGTAAAAATCGTCGAAGTCGCGCAGGTAGAACCGGGTTTCTTCGAGCCGGGCGATCACGTCTTCGAGGAATTCCTGGCGTTTCGGGATGGTCAGCATTTCGTGTTTGAGCGTGTCTTCGTACAGCCCGGCCACGTTGAATTCTTCGAGAAAGACGTCCATTTCGTCTTCCAGATAGCGGATTTGCTCCTTGAAATCGAGGTCGCCGTGGATGCTTTTGCCGTTGAGGCGGCGCACGTCTTCGCGCACGACGGCCGGGATACGGCGGCGCCAGAGGCGCAGCGAGGCTTCGAAGTCTTTGGTGAGTTCGGCGATCTTCTTGAGGTTGCGGTTGTCGAAATTGGTCGGGAAGTCGAACTCGAAGTATTTGCGCAGCGAATACGCTTTGCGCAGGGTGTCGAAGGCCGCACCGAGTTCTTCCTTGGCGGCGAGGATTTGTTTGTATTTATCTGAAAATACGCCGTACAGTTTTTCGGTCGTCGAAGCCGGCTTTTCAAAATCGGCGCCGAATCGGTTCACGCCGTCTTCGAGGCCGTCGCGGATGCGTTTGGCGTGGGCGGCGAGTTCGGTGTAGTGCTGTTCGTAATGGTCGAGCAGCGCTTCGGCGTAGTCGTTGGTTTTGGTGATGTAGCGGTGGTGAAGGGCCGTCGCCTGGTCGAGCAGCAGTTTGACCTGCTGGTCGGTCCATTCGAGACCTTTTTTGGCTGTATTATCGGTAAAAATGCGGGACTTCAGGCGCCCGAGCGGATGATGCAGCGTCGGGAAACGGCGAAAAAGCGGTTCGCTGGCATAAATGGCCGACAGGATGCCGTCGTATTCTTCCTGGTTAAAGGCAAAGTCGGAGGGATTCAGCTGGCTCAGCAGCAATTCCTTGCCTTCGATGCGGTTGGCGCGCAAAAAGCGCCCGACCGTGTCGCTGAAGTTTTGTCCGCCAAACAGCGGCGTGTGCAGTTCTTCCCAGGCATCGTCGAGTTTGCGTTGTTCGCGCAGGGTTTTATTGAGCACGGCGCGGAACAGTTCTTCGTCGTAGCTCAGTTTGCT
>JADZFP010000408.1 GCA_020849825.1 Saprospiraceae bacterium | reverse complement strand
TTAGGATGGCCCGAAGAAATGACGTACGGGATGGTGGCATTGGGCCAACGGTACGAGGCCCCGTCGATGGCCACGGCTTCCTCGCCTTCAAAACTCACCAGGGGGCACAAAATGACGTCGCCCTCGTAAATCACGAGGTTGTCGATCACCTCTACGTTGATCCGCTGGGCTTTGGTACTCATGGGCAATTTGAAATCAAACTGCCGTTTAACCCCGGCAGCGCCGGGTTTGTACAGTTCCTGGGCCTGAAGACCGGCGCCGGCGAAGATCACGCAGCAAAAAAGGGGTAATAAGACGTTGGAAAAGGGCATTTTTTTCATAATGGTTCTCATTTGTATTGTTAAAAAATCGGTTTGTGTCGTAATCCTGTGACAATGGCTCCACATGCATCCGGATTAAAGTCGCCTGGCTGATGATTTTGTCAATTTTGTCTTCCATTAAACACATAACGCCCCTGCCGGTGATCGGAGTCCGGAAACAGGAGCGTTTAAAAAGATCAGGGCTTATGGATCAGCGCTCAAATTTAATAAAAAACCCGGGAAAAGCGCCAAAAAAGCGGGAAAACTGAAAAATTTCCCTCCGGTTTGTACATTTGACCCCTCTAAACCCTCTAAACCCTCTAAACCCTCTAAACCCTCATAAACCCCCATAAACCCTCATAAACCCGAACTTATGATGCTCAACCAACATACCCAGGCTCTTCGCGTGCAGGTGGAAGACGCCGTGAAAGACCTGCATAGTCTGGCGCAGGAAATCGGTCACCGGGAACTTGCCGCCACGGTCGGCGAGCTGCGCAACCGCATGTCGGAGCCGTATATGTTTGTGATCGTGGGGGAGGTGAAGGCTGGTAAGAGCAGTTTCGTCAATGCCCTGCTCGAAGCGGGCCGCGAAATATGCGCCGTGGCGCCCCAACCCATGACCGACACCATCCAGCAGATCCTGTACGGCGACGAGGAAGCAACGGTGGTGGTCAATCCCTACCTGAAAAAAATATTCCTGCCGGTCGATATCCTGCGCGACATCGCCATCGTGGACACGCCCGGCACCAATTCCATCGTCGAACGGCATCAGGAGATTACCGAGGGATTCATCCCGGCCAGCGACCTGGTGATCTTTGTCTTTGAAGCCAAAAACCCGTACCGGCAATCGGCCTGGGATTTTTTCGAATTTATTCACCGCGACTGGCACAAAAAGATCATTTTCGTGCTGCAGCAAAAAGACCTGCTCAGCGCCGAAGACCTGGCCGTGAACGAACGAGGCCTGTTCGATTTTGCCAGGAAAAAAGGCTTGCAGGAACCTGCCATATTCGCCACCAGCGCGAAAGCCGAGCTGGATGGCCACTTCGATGAAAGCGGGTTCTCTGCCGTGCGCGACTACGTGCGCACCCACGTAACCGGCGGGCGCGGCGCCATCATGAAACTTCAAAACAACCTGACAACCTCGGAAGGTATCCTAGGCCGTATCCGCCAGGGCCTCGACCTGCGCGCCGAACAATACCGCACCGATCAGGTCTTTCGCGCCGACGTGCATCAAACACTCGACCACCAGGAAGCCAAATCGAACCACCAAAGCGGCATCCTGATCGAAAACCTGCTGAATGGCTACGACCGCATCACCCGCGAAATCGGACGGGAACTCGACAATGGCCTGTCGTTCCCTTCCATGTTGCGACGCTCTATCATGGGCATTTTCAGCAAACAAGGCTCCATCAAAGACTGGCTGGACGAACTGGCTAAAAAACTCGAAACCCACCTGAACGCCGAACTTCGCGCCAAACTCAGCGACGGCGTGGTGGACCTGGCCGACAGCGTACAGCAAATGGCCAAAATGATCGACCTGAAAATCCGCAATAACACCAATACCGCCACGGTGAAAAGCGATTCTTATATTTTCGAGGATATTTCCGACAAACGGGCCGCCGTGCTGAAAGACCTGCAGGAAGCTTTCGGCCGCTTTTTGTCGCGTTCTGAAAGTTTTACCGACACCCGGCTGTTTCCGGAAAATGCCACCGTATCGCCCAATATCGCCGCCGGCAGCGGGGTGGCGGTCATCGGACTTATTCTGGCCGGCGTCACCAAAACAGCGGTGTTCGATATAACCGGTGGCGTACTCACGGGCATCGGACTGCTCTTTGCCGGCATTACCGCCGGGTTGCAGCGTCGCAAGATCGTAAAAGGTTATTTCGAAGAGATCGAAAGGGGCCGGCGGCAAATGGATGAGGCGCTGCGCGAAAAACTTACCTCCTACGTGCGCATTATAAAAAGCCGCATCAACGACAATTTTGCAGATTTAGACGCCCTGCTGGCCAACGAAGAAAAACAGATCAGCCACTTCGAAGCGCATTTTTCCGCCCTGGTCAAACGCTTTGAAGATTTGAAAAACAAATTGATTGTCAAATAATTACATTTACAATTTGCAAAGATGGCCGTATGCATGACGATGGGTGAATCGCGCGCCAGGCTTAATCTTAACTTCACAATTACCCCCGCATGGGTATTGGCGTACCTATTGTTTGAAGTACTTTTGTGCCACCTTCTGTGGTCGTTACAAACGGCTGATTTTAATCCCTGAACACTTCGGCTTTCTCTCCTCCCCGCGTTAACAGGTCCCCCGGCCGGTTCGTGTATTCTGACAATATTGCCTCTGGTAAATACCGGGTCCGTTTTCCCGGCCAAAATGACTTGCCCCGGTTGTTTCCGACACGGAAAAAACCGTCCGCATAAAGACGTAATCGGTTTTTGGGATGGCCCTCTATCCGCGTAATGCTGGATGAGGGCTCTTTTTTTAT
>JADZFP010000407.1 GCA_020849825.1 Saprospiraceae bacterium | reverse complement strand
GCCATCGTGCCCGTGCACCTGTTCGGCCAAAGCGCCGATATGGCGCCAATTATGGCATTGGCAGAAAAACACGGGCTGTACGTGATTGAAGACAATGCGCAGGCAATCGGTGCGACGTATACCTTCCCCGACGGCTCGCGGAAAAAAACCGGGGCAATCGGCCATATAGGCTGTACTTCATTCTTCCCCTCTAAAAACCTCGGATGCTACGGCGATGGCGGCGCCATGATGACCAACGACGACGACCTCGCCGCTAAGCTGCGCATGGTGGCCAATCACGGCCAATCGCGCCAGTATTATCACGACGTCATTGGCGTCAACAGCCGGCTCGATGCCATGCAGGCCGTAGTGCTCGACCTGAAACTTCGGCATCTGGATGAATACAATGCCGCAAGGGCCGCCGCTGCCGACCGCTACGACAAGGCTTTCGCAACCCTGCCTCAACTGGTTACGCCGTACCGCGATCCGCGTTCCACGCACGTGTTCCATCAATACACCCTTCAGTTGGTCGATGGCGACCGGAATACCATGCAAAAATTCCTGGCCGAAAAAGGTGTGCCTTCGATGATCTACTATCCGGTGCCGCTGTACAACCAGGCGGCATTTGCACACTACTGGAAAGGCGGCGCCTTGCCGGTCACCGAGCATTTGTGCAAAACGGTCATCTCTTTGCCCATGCATACCGAGTTGGACGATCACACGCAGAATTACATCATCGAACAGGTGTTTTTAATGCTGAATGATAAATGATGAATGATAAATCAAGTCTTGATCGGAAAATATTCATCATTTATCATTCAGCATCCATCATCAAAATACAATGGCTTCATTTGCATTGATTGGCGCCGGCGGGTTCGTTGCTCCCCGGCACATGCAGGCAATCAGCGTTACGGGCAACCAATTGGTTGCAGCCGTTGATAAAACCGATTCCGTCGGCGTGCTGGACAGTTATTTTCCGGAAGCGGCCTTTTTCACCGAGTTTGAGCGATTTGACCGTCACCTGGAAAAGCTGAAACGGCGACAGGAGGCGGTCGAATGGCTGTCTGTTTGTTCGCCAAATTATCTGCACGATGCCCATGCGCGTTACGGGCGTCGGTACGGGGCAAATGTGATCTGTGAAAAACCGCTGGCGCTGAATCCCTGGAATGTGGATGCGCTCGCTGAAATCGAAGCGGAAACCGGTCGGCAGGTGTTCACCATCTTGCAATTGCGGCACCATCCCAACGTGATTCAGTTGAAAGAATGGGTAGAAAACACTCCCCGGACACAGCCATTCGAGGTCGAGTTGACCTATATAACCGCCCGGGGGCCCTGGTACTACGCCAGCTGGAAAGGCGACGCATCCAAAAGCGGCGGTATTGCCACCAATATCGGCATCCATTTTTTCGACATGCTGTTGTGGGTGTTCGGTCCGGTAAAAAGCCTGGAAATGCACCAGCGCAGTCACGACCGCGAAGCGGGCATTTTACACCTGGAACGCGCCTCGGTGCGCTGGTTCCTGAGTATTTCGGCCGATACCCTGCCTGGGCCAGTACGGGAAAAAGGCGGCAGAACATATCGCGCACTGCACATCGACGGACGGGATTTCGAATTCTCCGACGGGTTTACCGATCTGCACACCGAAAGTTATCGCCGCATACTCGCGGGCGAAGGCTGGGGCTTGCCGGCAGCCCTGCCCGGCGTACGGCTGGCGCACGATATCCGGCATACGCCGCCAGTAGAACCCGGCGAGTATGCACACCCCTTTGTCCAATTGCCGATATCCGGCCATCCATTCCAGCCCTGATATGGAAATACATCCCGTATTCGACCAGATGCTCACCCGGAGCGAGCGCGAAAAACAGCTGGGGCAAAGGTCCCGTGTGCTGTGGTTCACCGGTTTGTCGGGAGCGGGCAAAAGTACGCTGGCCATCCAGCTGGAGCGCGAATTGTTTGCCCGCGGCTTCTTTGCGCAGGTGCTCGACGGCGATAATATCAGAATGGGACTCAATCAGGGACTTGGTTTCTCGGAAACCGACAGGAAAGAAAACATTCGGCGGATAGCAGAGGTATCAAAACTGTTTTGCCAGGCAGGCGTCATCACATTGTGCGCATTCGTCAGTCCGACCCGCGAAATGAGGGCGCTGGCTCAGTCGATCATCGGCGCAGAGGATTTTCTGGAGATTTACGTCAGCACACCGCTTGACATTTGCGAACAACGGGACGTCAAAGGCCTGTATCAAAAAGCTAGGGAGGGCGCGTTGCCCGGCTTTACCGGAATCAACGCGCCCTATGAAGCCCCTGAACACCCGTGGTTGGAAATTCCGACGCAGCGTTTGAGCATCGGAGAAAGTATAGAAGAGATACTCGCGGCATTACTCCCCTATATTCGAGGCGTGTGATGGATCGGGGTAGGCGGATTAAATCTTTCACTCAAACTTTCTGAAACAAAAATCGGCGTGTCGAATCCGGACAGGAATGACGCACCTCAACTTTGACGATGATTTTTCTTTCTTCACATGACCTATAACCTGGATTATTTAAAAGAACTGGAGAGCGAGTCCATCTTTATCCTGCGCGAACTGGCGGCTCAGTTTGAGCGCCCTTGTTTGTTGTTTTCAGGAGGCAAAGATTCCATTTTGGTTGCCTGGCTGGCGCAAAAAGCGTTTTTCCCCGCCCGTATCCCGTTTCCTCTGGTGCATATCGATACCGGTCATAATTTTCAGGAAACGCTTCAATACCGCGACTGGCTGGTAGAAAAACTCGGCGCCCGGCTGCTCGTCGGCTCTGTACAGCAGTGGATCGACGAAGGCCGGCTGCAAGATGAAACGGGTTATCAGGCCAGTCGAAACCTGCTGCAAACGCCTGTACTGCTCGATATTCTGGAGCGCAACGGGTTCGACTGCGCGATTGGCGGCGCGCGGCGAGATGAGGAAAAAGCGCGCGCCAAAGAGCGTTTTTTCAGCCATCGCGACGAGTTCGGCCAATGGGACCCCAAAAACCAGCGCCCCGAATTGTGGAACCTGTTCAACGGCCGCAAAGGACCGGGCGAGCATTTTCGCGTTTTCCCGATTTCCAACTGGACGGAGCTCGACGTGTGGCAATACCTGGCAGCCGAACAGGTACCCTTACCCAGTCTCTACTTCACACACCGGCGGGCAGTCATCGAACGCGACGGTATGTTGCTTGCCGACAGCCCGTTTTTGCCCAAAAAAGCCGGTGAATCACCCCGTGAAATGCAGGTACGATGCCGCACAATCGGCGACCTGACTTGCACCGGCCTTTGGCCATCTAATGCAGGAACCGTGGACGACATTATTGCCGAAATCGCCACCAGTCGCCTGACGGAAAGAGGCGGGCGGGCCGACGACAAGCGCTCGGACACTGCCATGGAAGACCGCAAACGCGAAGGCTATTTTTAATTCTAAACTCAACTACCGCTCTTGGAACTCCTTCGATTTACCACTGCCGGCTCTGTCGACGACGGAAAAAGCACCCTGATCGGGCGCCTGCTTTACGATTCGAAAAGCATATTTCAGGACCAATACGAGGCGCTCGAACTCAGCAGCCTGCGCAGGGGCGAAAGCGGTGTCAACCTGGCCCTGCTGACCGACGGTCTGCGCGCCGAACGCGAACAGGGCATCACGATCGACGTCGCCTACCGCTATTTCAGCACACCGCGCCGCAAATTTATCGTAGCCGACACCCCGGGGCACATCCAATATGTCCGCAACATGGTCACCGGCGCCAGCACGGCCAACGTTGCCCTGATTCTGGTGGATGCCCGCCAGGGCATCGTGGAGCAAACCCGTCGGCACGCTATAATCGCCTCGCTACTGCGAATACCACACCTAGTCCTCTGTGTCAACAAAATGGATCTGGCCGGCTATTCGGAATC
>JADZFP010000406.1 GCA_020849825.1 Saprospiraceae bacterium | reverse complement strand
CCAAAGTCTGCTCATTACGCTAAAAATCCCTTTTTTCGCCCCCGTGAACTGGGCCAATCAAATTTTCAACGAAGACTGCATCGCCGGCATGGCCGCGCGTATCCCCGACGCCTCGGTCGATCTGGTGATTACCGATCCGCCTTTCGGCATCGAGTTTCAGGCCAAACGCGCCAATTACAACCGCAAAGGCGACCGCGTGCTGGAAGGGTATTCGGAAGTAAAAGGCGCCGATTATCTCGACTTTACCCGCGCCTGGCTTGCGCAGGTGCGCCGGGTGCTGAAACCCTCCGGCAGCCTCTATATTTTTTCCGGCTGGAATTACCTCAAAGACCTGCTCATCGCCCTCGATGAACTCGATTTCAACCTGGTCAACCACCTTGTCTGGAAATACCAGTTCGGACTGGTCACCAGCCGCAAATACGTCACCTCGCATTACCATATCCTGTTTGCGGGCATCGACGAAAAACAGCGCCGTTTTTACCCTTACGCTCGTTTCGACAAAGACGAGCGGCTGCCGGAAGGCGGTTCGGCGCATTACCGCGACAAGGAAGACGTGTGGAGCATCCCGCGCGAATACTGGAACGGCGACGTCAAGACTCCCACCAAACTGCCTGCCGAAATCATTCGCAAGATACTGGCGTACAGCAGCGTACCCGGCGATGTGGTGCTCGACCCGTTCCTGGGGTCGGGGCAGGTTGCCGTTGTGAGCAAGCTCGAAGGCCGCCGGTTTGCCGGCTTCGAAATCGTGCCGGAGTATTTCCGCTTTGCCAAAAAACGGCTCGATGAGGGCGTGTACCGCATTGCCGCCGATGCCGCTCCGGGGGAAAGCCGTTAGCGGGAAACGGGCTATATACTCATGATAAAATCGGTCAGATTGACCTCATTGGGCAGGTTGAGTTTTTTGCGCAAACGGTAGCGACTGGCCTCCACTCCGCGCACCGAAATATTGAGCAATGGGGCTATTTCCTTGGTACTCAGGTTCATGCGGAGGAACGCGCAGAGTTTGTGGTCGCTGGTCGACAGTTGGGGGTACTTTTCACGGAGGTGCCGGAGAAAGTCCACGTGCACCTGATCGAACCTAAAGGTGAATAGTTCCCAGTCTTCGTCCAGTTTGGTATCGAAATCCAGCAGGTTGAGCAATTGCTGGATCTCTTTTTTTACCGCCGGGTGGGTCGATTTTTCCAGAATATGGTTGAGGGCTTCCTGAATGGTCAGCAGGATTTCGCCTTTTTGCACCAGGTGCATGGTCACCGAGGCCAGTTCCTGGTTTTTGAACTGAATCTCCGCTGCCAGTTTTTCATGTTGAACTTCCGTCAGGGCGGCTTTGGATTGTTCGACGGCGAGAAGGTGCTGGGCTTCTTTTTGCTGGTGGGTTTCTGTGAGTTCCGCTTTCTCCAGTTCCAGTTTTTTGCGCTGCCGGTAGAGTACCCAGCCCATCAGGCTGATAAAAGCGAAGAAATAAAAGACCCAGGCCGTGATGCTGGAATACCAGGGCGGGCGTATCCGGAACGAATACCGGAGTGTTTTGCTTTCCGCGCCGCCAAGCCGCCGTGCCTGTACTTCGAAGGTATATTCGCCGGCGCTCAGGTTGGTGTAAACGCGCGTCGTCTCGGTCAACCAGTCGGACCAGTCGCGGTCGTAGCCTACCAGCCGGGTGCGGTACTGCAATAGTTCCGGCTGACTGTAATCAGTGGCAGAAAACGCGAAACGCAGGTTGTTCCAGCCCGCGGCCAGTACGGGTCCCAGGTCGGTTTCGTCGGGCTGCAACGCGCTGTTGCCCATGCCGAACAAGACGGAGTCGCGCTGCCCGGCTGCGCTGATGTGATAAAAAACAACATCCAGCAGGGTATCTGATGCGGTTCTTTTGGGCGTGTGATAGCGTAAAAAACCTTGTTCGGCGCCGATGATCGCGGTGGATTCGTCGGCAGGGTATACAAACTCGAAACCGCCAACCAGTTTGCCGTTCAGTTCCGGAAACACCACTTTCCGGATTTCTTTTTTCAGGCCCAAATCATCAACTTTCAGGATGCCTACTTCATTGGCGGTGGCAAACCAGATATTGCCGCGCTCGTCTTCCTGCAAATAACGCAGGCGGGTCGGGCTGCCCAGCACGTGATTGAATTCGGCATCCGGGGCAAAACGGTTGTTCGCCGAATCGTAGCGGTACAGGCCTTTTTCGGTGGCAAAAACGGCTTTCCCGGCAATTTGAAAAACGTAATTGTTCAGGTCGCTGGGCAATCCGTTGGCCGCATTGAAAAATTGCACTTCGACGCGTTCGGCCTGCTCTTCCGACCACTGCACGCGGTATAGCCCCCGGTAAGGGTGAGAGATCCAGACGGCGCCGTTGTCGTCGCGCACCATAATCCTGCACGACTCCGTCAGCCCTTCCACCTGGCGCTCAAACGACCATCCGGATGCTGTTTTACGGTATAAAAACAGCCCTGAATAAGCGCCGCCGAGCAGATACCGCTCCGAGAGTTGCACAAACGTCCAGGCTCCGGACAGGGGCGACAAACGCCGAAGGGCGCCGTTTTCAAGTTTGAAAGCGCCTTCGTGATGCCCCATCAGCAATTCGTTGCCGCGTGTATTGAGGCTCCAGACCTGGCCGTTGGAACCCGGAATTTTTTTAAAAAACGGTTCCTCGTCGGGCCGGTAAAACGTTTTCCAGGGGGCAGCGTACACGCCGTTGGAAACGCCCAGATAAAGATTGCCTTCATGCACGGTAGCGGCATAACCGGTGCCTTTCAGGTCGCCGTCGGGGAGAATACTGGTAAATGCGGCGTTCAGGATCAGATAGTCGATGCCGTTGTCGAGCCCCAGCCAGACGTTGCCTGCACGGTCGCAAAAGGTGCTGAGAATGTTGTTGTTCTGTAGTCCGTTTTTGTTGTTCAAATGCCGCGCAATACGCCGCTGCCGGTCGAGCACCAGCAGGCCGTCGAGTGAGGTACCCAGTGCGAGTTGGTAATCAGGCAGCGCGGCGGCGTGGTAAATGCGGTTGTCGCGGAGCAATTGGTCGAAGGCAGTGGGCCAGCGCCCGAACTGGCCGCCGGACAGGTAAAACAACCCGTTTTTCAAGGAACTGAACAAAATGGTATCGCCTGCCCAGGGTAAGGATGCTGTGAGCGCGCTGCCCAGTTCAGGGATTTGGGCGTAGGGCACGAAGGCGCCGTTGCGGAAGGTAACAAGTTGGGAAAGGCCGGTTTGCACCAGCAACTCCGGGCCGGCAACGAACATGGCATGAAGTTCGGCGCCCGGTTCATGGGGAATCAGTCGGTTTCCGCTGTATTGGAAGACGACGCGGTTGGTGCGAAAAAAAACATCGCCGTTCAGGAAGGCAATGTCCCACACATCCTCGAAGGTACGCCACGATTCCGGCAGGGCGCCGACCAGGGAATGGTATTGTAGCCCGCCCCGTTTGTTCGGTTCGAAATATCCCAACTCGCTTTGGGCCCCTACAAAAATCAGCCCGGCATCGTTGATGGCCACCGAGCGAACGATGGTGTTGTTGGCCACCGGGAGTATCGTCCAGTTGACGCCGTCGTAACGCAGCAAACCTTCGTTGTTGGCCCAGTACAGCACGCCCTGGCGGTCTTGTGCTGCTTCCCAGTTCTGCGTACCGGCGCGGTAGGTCTTTTTACTGAAATTCCGCGTTGGTGGAGTACCCAGGTTGGGTCCCTGTGCATACGTATTCCACCCGTTCGTGAGGAACAGCAAAAGCAAAAAAGTATGACAAAAAATCTTTGTGATGCCCATAACAAACAGGTCGGCCACAGCCGCATATCCGGGGGCTAAATGTACTTCTTTGCAGCAGTCTGTTTTTGCTTTTGTCGTAGTGTTGCCGTAATGCGGCAAAATACTTGTCGTAGCCGTGACGTAGAACAAAATGCTTGTTTTTGTGCTTCATCGACCCACCTTTGTTGTGTAAAAGCGACTGTTCTGCAATAAAATTTTAAAAATCAACGCAACAGACCCATGAAAAAAATTTACCTCCTGCTCTTTCCTTTGTTTTTTGTCGTAGTCGGCATGCAAGGGCAAACGACTATCCTCGACTTTGAAACACCGGCCACCAGTACGGTGTTTCAGTACTTCGGCAGCCCGCTCGACGGTACTTTAAACGAAACCCTGCCCAACCCGAACCCCTCCGGCATCAATACCAGCGCTACGGTAGCCAAATACGTCAAGCCTGCCGTAGCGGAAGTATGGGCCGGCTGCTTTTCCAACCCCAATCCGACGGCCGTCATCGATCTTATCGAAAATGGCAAGGTATCGGTGAAAGTACACATGGACCACATCGGTTCCCTTTCGCTCAAACTCGAAGGCTCCGTCGACGGCGGCGACAACTGGGTTGTCACTGTACCGAACACCAAGGTCAACGAATGGGAAGAAATCGTCTTCGACGCCAGCCTGCCTTCTATCGAGGCGCCGTTTACGGCTGCAAGCGGACACGTGTACACCCGCGTTGTACTCTTCTTCGATTTCGGACAAGCCGGCACCGGCGTAGATGTGACCTCTTATTTCGACGACATCGTTGCACTGCCCAACTCCGCTGTGACGACCACGATTCTCGACTTCGAAACGCCGGCCACCACCACTAGTTTCCAGTACTTCGGCAGCGGCCTCGACGGCACGCTCAACCAAGTGATTGCCAACCCGAACGCTTCCGGTATCAATACCAGCAGCCAGGTGGCGCAGTACATCAAGCCGGGCGTCGCCCAAACCTGGGCCGGCGCTTTCTCCAATCCCGACCCGACGACACTGGTCGATCTGAGCAACGGCGGCCAGGTGTGCGTCAAGGTTCACATGGACCACATCGGCAACCTCGCCCTCAAACTGGAAGGCGGCACCTCCGGACAAGCCAACTGGCTCCAGCAGGTATCCAATACCAAAGTAGGGGAGTGGGAAGAACTGTGCTTCGATGCCAGCCTGCCCTCCCTGGAAGCCCCGTTTGAAGCGGCTACTGGCGCCTACACCCGCGTCGTGCTGTTCTTCGACTTCGGTCAGGCCGGTACCGGCTCCGATGTTACGTCTTACTTCGACGATGTCGTCGTGAAAAGCAGCGGCGCACCGTCGGTCCGCACCGTCAATTTCCGGGTCGACATGAATTCGTACACGGCCAACTTCGATCAGGTGTACCTGAGCGGTTCTTTCAACAACTGGTCGGGCGATGCCACCCCGCTGGCCGACCCCGACTTCGACGGCATCTGGGAAGGCAGCATCAGCGTGACCAACGGCTCGTATGAATACAAAGTAACGCTCGACAACTGGGCCGCCCAGGAAGAATTTACCGGCGTGGAAGAATGTACCAAGCGTGACGTCTCGGGCCAGTTTGTCAACCGCCTCCTGCTCGTCAGCGCCGATACCGACGTACCGCAGTTCTGTTTCAACAGCTGCTACGCTTGCGGCGAAGAACGCACCATCACCTTCCGCCTCGGTATGGGCGGTGTTGTACCCAACGCCGAAGGCGTGTGGCTGGCCGGCGGCGGCAATTTCGACGTGCCCGGCGGTAAATTTAAAATGAACGACGACGACAGCGATGGCGTGTACGAACTTGTCGTACCGCGCAAGGTCGGTTTCCAGTCGTATTACACCTTCACCAATGGTCCCTGCGCCGACTATTCCTGCAAGGAAAACCTTGCCGGGCTGCCCTGCGGCGATCCGAACAACTTCAACGATCGTTTCCTCCCGGCTATTCAGGATAATACCACAATCGAAACCTGCTTTGGCGCCTGCTTTACCAACGTCGAATGCGTGTCGGGCCTGAATGCGCTGACCGAAGATCCCAATCTGTTCCAGATTCTGGGCAACCCCAGCGTCAACGGCTTTTCCGTACTGGATTTCGGCAAGGCCGTCACGGCCGACAAAACCGTCAGCCTCCTCAATAGCGAAGGCCGTATGCTCGGCCAGTGGGTTGTTGCCGGCTACAGCGCCAATTTCCGGATCGCTACGGCCGATTTGCCCGCCGGTATCTACCTGGTTACGGTTCGCGAAGGCGACCGCTATCTGACGAAAAAATTGGTTCGATAATAAAAGGTTGATGGGGTTGATGAGGGTTGATGAGGGGTTGATAAAAAGGGGAGTGGACGCGCCCGGTATTTGATCGGTAAAATGAGCGATCTCGTATTCGAACGCATCCACTCCCCTTTTTATCAACCCCTCATCAACCCATATCAACCCTTATCAACCATAAAAAAAACAACATGCGCAACCTGCTTCCCTTTTTATTTTTGTTGCTGGCCTCTGCCGTTGCGGCGCAGGTTGGCGTTAGCGGCCGGGTGACGCTGCAACCCTACGGCGACGCCGCCATTGGCGCTACCGTGCGGGTAAAAGGCGCCAACATCGGGGCTGTCACCGACATCGACGGCAACTACCAACTCAATGTTTCGGGCCCGGAAGTCGTGCTGGTCTTTTCCTACACTGGTTTTGCCGATCAGGAAATCACGGTTGGCAACCAGCGCACCATCGACGTGGCCCTGGCTGAAAGCGCCGCCCAATTGGCCGAAGTGGTGGTCACGGGCTACGGCGCGCAAAAGCGATCAAGCATCAGCGGCAGCGTGGCGTCGGTCAGTGCCGAAGAGATTGCCGAACGCCCCATCCTGCGGGTCGAACAAGCACTTCAGGGCCGTACCGCCGGCGTGCAGGTCGCCCAGACCTCGGGCTCGCCGGGCAGTGTGCTCACCGTTCGGGTACGCGGCGTTGGCACGATCAACAACAGCGATCCGCTGTACATTGTCGACGGTATCCCGGTCGACGGCCTCGACTTCCTCAACCCCAACGACATCGAGTCGATCAACGTGCTCAAAGACGCCGCCTCCGCTGCCATCTACGGCGCGCGCGGCGCCAACGGGGTCGTTCTGATTACCACCAAGGGCGGCAAACGCAATCAGGACGGCAAGATCAGTTACGATGCCTACTACGGCATTCAGCGCCCCTGGCGCCTGGTCGACCTGCTCGACGCCCGCGAATACGCAACTTTGCAAAACGAAGCCTACCTGGCTGCCGGCAAAACGCCGCCGCCCGAATTTGCCAACCCGGCCGTGCTCGGCGAAGGCACCAACTGGCAGGAAGCGATCTTCGAACACGCGCCCATTGCCAGCCACCAACTCACCTTCACGGGAGGCAGCGAGCGCTCAGCCTACACTTTGTCGGGCAACTATTTCAGCCAGGACGGCATTGTGGGCGGCGATAAAGCCAATTTCCAGCGCGCCACGGTGCGCTTCAACAGCAGCCACGACCTGAAATCGTGGTTTACCCTGGGCAACAACATCGGCTTTACCTGGCTCGAACGCGACGGCCTGATCGAAAACAGCCAGTACAATTCGCCGATCATCCGGGCGCTCAACATGGACCCGATCACGCCCGTGCGCAAGGCCGACGGCACCTTTGCTTACTCCAACTACGCGGATACCGATATCGCCAACCCGGTCAATGGCATCGAACAAACACACAGCACCTGGCGCACCAACCGCTTAGTTGGCAGCGTGTACGGCGACCTGAAACTGGCGCCCGGGCTCACGTTCCGTTCGGCGTACAGCCTCGACGCTACTTTTGCCGTGCAGCGCGGTTTCGTTCCCCGCTTCGATCTCAGCAACGTGCCCTCGCTCAGCGAAGCGCCGGCTGCCGAGAAAAATCTCGTCAACAGCGTCAGCGTGGGCAATTTCAACTGGCGCAACTGGCAACTTGAAAACGTGCTGACCTGGCAAAAAACCTTTCAGCAAAAGCACAACCTGACCCTTATCGCCGGTACCACCGCCCTCAGCAACCGCTACGACGCCAGCGGCGGCGCCAACACCAATTTGCCCTCCAACGATCCCGACGACGCGTATATTTCCAATACCATCGATCCGATCGCCTCGCAAAGCGCTTACCAGTTTGCCAGCGAATCGTCCCTGTTCTCCTGGTTTGGCAAAACCAACTATGAGTTCGACGACCGCTACCTGTTCTCCGCAACCTTCCGTGCCGACGGCTCTTCCCGTTTCGGTCGCAACAACCGCTACGGGTACTTCCCTTCGTTCTCGGCAGGCTGGATCGCCAGCCACGAGTCGTTCTGGAACGTGCCTTTCGTCAACTTTTTTAAACTGCGCGCCAGCTGGGGCCAGAACGGCAACGACCGCATCGGCGATTACAGCTTTACCACCGTGGTGAGCACCGGTCAGAATTACACCTTCGGACCCGGCGAAATCATCACCAACGGCAGCGTGGCGCTCACCGCCGCCAACCCCGATCTGAAATGGGAAACCAGTACTCAGACCAATATCGGCGCCGATTTCGAATTGTTTGATGGCCGCGTAGGCTTGATCGCAGATTATTACATCAAAAAAACCTCCGACATGCTCTACGCCGCGCCCATCCCGCTGGTGGCCGGTACGGCGGCGCCCGTTCAGAACGTCGCCACGGCTGAAAACCGGGGCATCGAACTCGCGCTGAACTACCGCGGCAGAATCAGCGAAGTGCGTTACACGCTCGGCGGCAACATCAGTTTCATCGAAAGCGAAGTGACGGGCCTGGGCCGCGGCGGCGAACCGGTGTACTCCGGCTACGTGCAGTTTGCCAACGCCAACGCTGCCAAAACCGACGTAGGACACCCGCTGGGGGCTTTCTATGGCTACGTCACCGACGGAATTTTTCAGTCGCAGGCCGAAGTCGAAGCCGCCGCTTTCCAAAGCGAACAAACGTCGCCCGGCGACATCCGTTTCAAAGACCTCGACGGCAACGGCGTGATCGACGCCAACGACCAGACCTACATCGGCAATCCCACGCCATCCATCATCTACGGTTTTAATGCCGATTTTTCATGGAAGGGCCTGGAACTCAACCTCTTCTTCCAGGGTACCGAGGGCAACGACATTTTCAACAGCACTACGCGCTACGACTTTGCGTACGTCAACCGCCCCTCGAGCGCGCTCAACCGCTGGACCGGACCGGGTACATCCAATACCGAACCGCGCGTCAGCCTGAATGACCCGAACCAGAACGCCCGCATCTCCGACCGCTTTATCGAAGATGGCTCCTACCTGCGCCTCAAAACCCTTCAATTGGGTTATAATTTGCCGCAAAACTGGCTGAAAAAGGTGCGTTTTGAAAAAATGAAAATTTACGTCACGGGTCAAAACCTGCTCACCTTCACCAAATACTCCGGCCTCGATCCGGAAATCGGCAATGTGGGCGGAAGCCTGGAAATCGGTATCGACCGGGGTTTTTATCCGCAAGCCCGCACGGTGATGGGCGGGGTAAGTCTGACTTTTTAACCTGAAAAAAAACAAGGACCATGAAAAATATACGATTGATCCTTTGCGCGCTGGTATTTCTCGGCGCTGCCGCATGTCAAAAGGATTTTCTTGAGAAAAAACCCATCGTCGGCGTCACAGAGGAAAACTTCTACCGCACGGAAGAAGACGCCATTGCGGCCGTCAATGCCGCCTACGCCACCCTGCAGTTCCAGTTGTCGCCAGCCGGCCATTTCCGCTGGTTTTGGGGCGATATTATGTCTGACGACGCCACAAAAGGCGGCTCGGGCGACAACGACGTGAACGACCTGCTGCAGTTGGAAAACTTCAACGGCTCTTCCAATACCGACCTGCTTGAATCCGAGTGGTCGGCCAATTACGAAGGTATTTACCGGGCCAACGTGGTGCTTGAAAAGGTGCCGCCGATCGTCATGGATGAAAATTTGAAGGCCCGTATTCTCGCAGAGGCCCGTTTTATCCGCGCCTGGAATTTTTACAACCTGGTCACGATGTTCGGCGGCGTTCCGCTGGTCGATCACGTGCTGGCGCCTTCGGAGTACGACATGCCCCGCGCCTCGGCCAACGAGATCTGGGATTTTATCGAACAAGACCTTGTCATTGCCTCGCGCGACCTCTGGAAACGCAGCGAATACCCGCCGGCCGATCTGGGCCGGATCACGCAGGGGGCGGCGCAGGCATTGCTGGTAAAAACCTACCTCTGGCGCCAGAAGTGGGCCGAGGCAAAAACGACCGCCGAGGCAATCGTGCAGTCGAACGAATACCAGTTGGTCGCCAACTACGCCGATATTTTCCCGCTCGACGGCGAGAACAATTCGGAGTCGGTGTTTGAAATCCAGTACATGAATGCCTCCGGCGGCAACTGGGGTAAAAACAACGCCAACGAGGGCAGTTTTACAAATGTCTTCCAACGCGCCCGCGGCCAGTTTGGCGGCTACGGCTTCAACATCCCGACCCAGGATTTTGTGGATGAGTTTTTCAAAGAGGGTTTTGAAGACCCGCGCCTCAAATCCACGGTGTTCCGCGTTGGCGAACCGATGGGCGACCGGGGTGTTTTCACGATTGATGCCACGGGTGGTTTCCCGCATCTTTATTACCCGAAAAAGTATTTCAGCAACAAAAGCGAGGATGCTCCCTTCGGCGATCCGAACCCCAACGGCGGCTCCAACGACCGCGTGATCCGCTATGCCGACGTGCTGCTCATGCACGCCGAGGCGGCTTACCACACCGGCAATGAAGACGCCGCCCGCACTTCGCTCAACCAGGTGCGCGACCGGGTAGGTATTCCGCACATTACGGCCACGGGTCAGGCGCTGCTCGACGCCATTTACCGCGAGCGGCGGCTCGAACTCGGCTTCGAAGCGCATCGCTTTTTTGATCTGGTGCGCACAGGCCAGGCCCCGCAAGTGCTTCAAAACCTGGGTTTTGTAGCGGGTATTCACGAATTGTTCCCCATCCCGCAGTCGCAGATTCAGGCGACCAACGGGGCCTTGACCCAAAACCCGGGGTATTGATCCAACCTTAAAATTTTGACTGATATGTCGAACAAGACACTCTTTTTTATAGCCCTGGCGGCCTTGCTGATCGGCAGCTGCGCCCCCGAACGCGACGATGACATTCAGTTGCCGCCGGCTTCCGGCGCCCCCGAATTTTCGGTCGCTTATGTTGAAGGAGATTCCAACCGGATCGTAATAACCGATCTGACCGCAGGTGGCTTTCAGCGCCTCTGGGACTTGCCCGGCGGCCAGCCCAAAGTATCGACCAAGGCAGTGGATACAGTGATATATCCCGTTGCCGGGGACTATACGATTACGCTGTTCGTCTCCCGAAGCGACGGCAGCGGCACCACTTATGCCAGTAAAAAAGTCAATATTCCGACCGATGCTCCGCTGGCATGCACCGGCAAACTGGCCCTGCTGACCGGTTGTGGTTCGGAGGGACGTTGCTGGGCTTTCTCCCATGCTGCCGGCGCGGTAAAGGTGGGCCCGAGTTACGACGACTATTCCTGGTTCACTTCTCCGGACGGTGGTTTGCAGGCCGAACAATACGACGATGGTTTTTGCTTTACGTTCGACGGGCTTTTGTACGAAAACCGCAACAACGGGGCGTCGGTGAATCCCTGGGCGGGTTACGTTCCGCAGGCCTATGCACCCGGGGTGAGTGATTTTGTCTTTCTCCAGGGGACCGGTACGGGTGGTCGCGACCAGATTGTATTGGCCGACGATCAGTTTATGGGGGTCTGGGATTCGGACAATGTGCTCGACGTGGTCAAACTGACCGAAACAGAACTCATTGTCCGGGGCCGTCAGCGCGACCAGAATGGGGCTCCGCTGGCGCAGGGCTGGTTTGAGCTGACTTTTGTCCGTCAATGACCTCACAATACAAGCGGTTGATCATGAACAAGGTATTCCTCTTGTGCATTTTCGGTGGCGTTACGTTGTTGTTGCTGTCTTGTACGGGCGCAAATCAACTTTCGGGCGAAAGGCGAAAAAGCAAAGCCAGGCTCGTATGGTCGGATGAGTTCAATTATTCGGGTTTGCCCGACAGTACGAAATGGAGTTACGACATCGGCGACGGCTGCCCCAATATTTGTGGTTGGGGCAACAACGAACTTCAGTATTATCAGGCCAGGCGGCTCGAAAATGCGCGCGTGGAAAACGGTTATCTGGTTATCGAAGCGCGGCGGGAAAATGCCGGGGACCGCGAGTATACTTCCGCACGGCTGGTGAGCCGGAAAAACGGCGACTGGACGTACGGAAGGATCGTGGTTCGGGCCAAATTGCCGGAAGGAAAAGGCGTGTGGCCGGCTATCTGGATGCTGCCCACCGACTGGGCTTACGGCAACTGGCCCAGAAGCGGTGAGATTGATATTATGGAACATGTCGGGTATATGCCCGACAGTATTTTCGGCACCATTCATACCGAGCATTTCAACTGGATGTTGGGTACGCAAAACAGTAACTCGATCTATTGCGCTACAGTCAGTCGGGAGTTTCATGAATACAGCATCGAATGGGATGCCGAAAAGATCGATTTTTTGTTCGACGGGCGCCGTTACGGTCAATTTCCCAACCGGCGTACCGACGTTGGCGCCTGGCCATTCGACCGCGATTTTCATCTGTTGCTCAATGTTGCCGTCGGTGGCAATTGGGGCGGAAAAATGGGGGTTGATGCCAATATCTGGCCACAAAAAATGCTGATCGATTACGTAAGGGTTTATCAATTTTAAACAACTAATAAAATTCTCCTTGTCATGCTACATATTCGAACCAAGTTGTTTTCTGCTGCGGGCCTCCTCTTCGGAGTCTTCCTGCTGGCTTTCAGTCAGTTGGGTTGTATCAAAGAAGATGACGGAACGCCCGATTCGCTTCCTTTACCCAGTATTTCCGTGAGCGATCTGACCATTTCGGAAGGCGATGTGGACGACACTTTGTCGCTGGAACTCACCCTCTCTGGTGATAATCAGACCAATGCAGTGGTCACTTTTTCTGCGATCAACGGCACGGCTGAGTCTACCCTTGATTTTGAGTTATTGAGCTCGGGTCGCCTGGTTTTCGCGCCGGGAGAAACCAAAAAATCGATCGATATCCGGATTGTCGGCGACGAGGTGATCGAAACGAAGGAAACGTTCCAGATCAAGTTTTACAACCCATTGAACGTGACCCTGGCACGCGACCTCGTGACATTCACGATCGACGACGACGACAACAATACGGCTGGCCTGACTATCCCGACCGGGGGCTATACCACTCCTGAAACCTATCCGGGTTACAATCTGGTGTGGGCCGACGAATTCAACGGTGCTGCACTGGATTTGTCGAACTGGACTTTTGAGATGGGCGATGGCTGCCCGGGTAACTGCGGTTGGGGAAATCAGGAATTACAGTATTACCGGGAAGACAATACCTCGGTTAAAGATGGCTATCTGGTTATTTCGGCCAAAAGGCAGAACTACGGCAACCGCGAGTACACCTCTTCCCGCCTTATCACCAAAGGCAAGCGGCAATACAAATTCGGCCGTGTCGACATCCGTGCCGCACTGCCCGAGGGTCAGGGTCTTTGGCCGGCGCTCTGGATGCTCGGCTCCAATATCGATGCCGTGGGCTGGCCGGCTTGCGGCGAGATCGACATCATGGAACTTTCGGGCAACCTGCCCAACCGGGTTGTCGGAACGGTGCACTACGGCGCCAATGTCAGTCAGCACCAGTACATCAGTGAGTCGAAATACCTGAGCGGCAATGCCAATTTCCAGGATGAATTTCACGTATTTTCCATCATTTGGGAAGTGGATAAAATCCAGTTTCTGGTCGACGACGAAGTGTATCACACCATTACGCCGGCCAGTCTGAATGGCGCTGCGTATCCGTTCAACAAAAACTTCTTCTTCATCTTCAACGTCGCGGTGGGCGGTACATTCCCGGGCAATCCGGATGGTTCCACGCCGTTTCCGCAGCACATGATTGTGGACTATATCCGGGTGTTTCAGTAATGCCGCTGTTTCGCCGCTGTAGCGCCGACCTCCAGGTCGGCGCTGT
>JADZFP010000405.1 GCA_020849825.1 Saprospiraceae bacterium | reverse complement strand
GGAAAGATAGAAAATGCCGCGTCAAGCCTCCTGCGTCGTCTGAAAGAGTTTTTTATCTGCCCAAAAGGTGCCGAAAGGAATAATGGAAGCAAGCAGTGCCCAAAAAGTCTTTTTCGCCGGCCAGTTCTGCTCCACCTTGATCTGCATCACAGCCAGTACGTAGAGCACAAAAAGCAGACCGTGTACCAGCCCGAAGAATTTATTCGGGTCGGGCATGTGATACAGGTATTTTAGGGGCATGGTGACAAACAGAATCACGAGAAACGACACGCCCTCGGCAAAAGCCAGGACGCGGAGCCGGCCGAGCTGGGTTTGAAATAGTTCGAACATAATTGGATACGCTGCATTTCCGGCAGCGGCAATTTGGAACAGGGGGAGCGCTGTATTTGTTCGCCGGGCGCTTGTTAAAACCGCGTAAACCGCTCCGTGAACTCGTCTTTTTTGATCCTTGAAACGGGGATGTTCACCTTGTTGGGCATGACAACGTAGCCGCCGTCGCCCCGGATGTAGTTCCGGATATGACGCATATTCACGAGATACTGTTTATGGATGCGGAAAAAATCGCCGCCCTGCAACATATCCTCCACGTCGCCCAGGGTTTTGGTAATCAGGTACATTTCGCCGGTGCTCAGGTAAAATTTGGTGTAACTGCTGTCCGATTCGCAGTACATCAGGTCGGCCAGTTCGACGAAGGTGTAGCCGTGGGCATAAGGCAGGGCAATTTTGTCGAAGCGGCGCGTATCGGGGTGGTACAATTGCTGTCGCAGCAGGTCGATCTGCGCCTTTTCCACCCGGTGTTTTTCCACCACTTTGTCGACTGCCTTGCGCAACTCTTCCGGATTGACGGGTTTGAGCAAATAGTCGATGGCGCTGTATCGGAATGCTTTGACGGCAAATCGGTCGTAGGCAGTGGAAAATATGAGCGAAAAAGGCAGCTCCCCCAGTTCTTCGAGCAATTGAAAACCATTCATAACCGGCATTTCGATGTCGAGAAAAACCAGATCGGGTTTTAAATTCCGGATGGCGGCAAGGCCCTTGACCGGATCGGCGAATTTGCCCGCCACGGCTACTTCCGGACAAGTTTCCAGCAGGCTCAGGTGCAGGGCTTCCAGGGCATCGGGTTCGTCGTCGATGAGCAGGGCTTTCATGTTTTCCGAAGTTTTTTATAAAGGAATATCGAGTATTACCCGGGTGCCGGCCGGGTTGCCCTGCGCATCGCTCAGGTCGATGGTTTCGCTATGTGCCAGTTTGCCCAGGGCGAGCAGGCGTTCGGTTGTGATCTTCTGGCCCAGGCTCTTTTTGTTCAAGGCGCTTCGGCTGGCCAGTTCGCCGGCCGCCCGCCGCCCTATGCCGTCGTCTTCGACCTCTACGCGCAGCAAGGTTTCCGTTGGCTGGGTGATGCGCACCGCCAGCCGGCCGCCTTCGGGGCGGTGCAGCAGGCCGTGCCAGATGGCATTTTCGACATGGGGCTGAATCAGCATGCCGGGTATTTGGACAAAACCGGGATCGATCTCCGGATCGAGATAAAGGGAAAATTGCAGTTTGTCCTTGAATCGCAGGCTTTCGATATCGACATACAATTGAAGCGCTTCGAGGTCGCGGGCCAGGGTAATCTTCTCAACCCGGCTGTTTTCGAGTACCAGGCGGAGCAGGCTGCTGAATTTTTGCAGGTATTTGCCGGCGGTATCGGTGTCACGTTCTTTGGTGTAGCGGTAAATGGAATTGAGGCAATTGAATATGAAATGCGGGTTGATCTGGGCGCGCAGGCTGGCCAGTTCGAGTTCGCTGCGCCGGCGTTCCTGGCGTTGCCGGTAGGTGTAAAAACCCAGTGCGCCGCCGCCCAAAAGGCCGAGCGTAACGAGCAGAAAGATCAGGTTGTTTTGCCGGGAACGGGCGTCGCGCAGGGCCAGTTCGCTGGATTGTTGCGCCGCCAGAGCACTCTGTTTCCGTTCAAAATCATGGGTCATTTGAATACGGGTGATGCGGCGCGCATTGTCGAGGCTTTGCACGCTGTCGCGGGCGGCAATGTGCATTTTATAAAAGCGCAGCGCATCGGCCGGCCGGTTTTGTGCCTCCGCCAGGCGGCTGAGGTGTTCGTACAGGCGGTCGCGGTAAGTCGGGTCGGAAATGCCGGCGATCAGGTTTTTTTGCACATCGGACAACAACAGCGCGGCTTTGCCGGTATCGCCCCGGCGCAGGCAGGCGTCGGCCAGGTGCAAGTTGTGGTTGGCCAACTGGTCGGGCTGCAACTGAATCTGCCCTTGTTGAAGCAGGGCGTCGGCTTTGAGCAACCATTCGAGTTCGCGGGCCGGGTTTTGCCGCCGTGCTTCTACCCGGGCCAGGCTCAGGTAAAGGGAGTGGAGGCCATAGGGATCGGGTGTTTTTTCCAACAGGGTCAGGCTTTTTTGTAAAAAAAAGACGCTGCTGTCGGGCTGCCCGAGCTTGTCGTAAACATCGCCGACCAGGTGTGCGCAGGCGCATACCCCGTGCCAGCGCCGGGCTTGTTCGGCCAGTTGGAGGCAGAGCCGGGCGTACTCCAGTTCATTGCGGGTCTGGCCGGGTATTTCCGCATCAATCTGGGAGATGCTGACGGCAGTATTGGACATTTTGCCTGTATCCCGCACGGCTTCCCAATGGCGGTAAGCGAGCAAAAAGGAGTCCACTGCCTCTGGGAAGCGGCCTTCCATCTGATAGGTATACGCGATGTTCGACAAACCCTGGGCGATGCCGCGCGGGCTGGCCAGCCGCTCTTCGCTGCGGAGCCCTTCGCGGTAGTAACGGCGACTTTCCGTGTAGTTTTTTTGCTTGTAATACTGGCTGCCGATTTTGAACTGGAGCGCCGAGCGGGCGTTGAGGCGGGCAGTGTCGCCGCTTTCCGGAAGCGCGTTGAGGGCCGTCAGCAAGGAGTCGAGACGGCTTGTTTGCGCCCGGAGGCGGGGCAGCAGGGTACAGAGCAGGAAAAGGACAAAAAGGAGCAGCCGCATGGAGAGGAAATGAGCCGTGAAATTAAGAGTCGCCCCTTTACGCCCCCTGTTTTTCTAATGAATGGTTGAAAAAAGCGCTTGTCCGGGGTATTCTGTCCTTTGTCCAATTGAACAACCGGCATTTCCCTCCATTCACCAGCCATTTTTCGCCATTGGTTAAAATCACCGCCAACAGCCGCCACCGCAGTATCACCTTGCAGCAGATCAGCGTGCCTCCAGCGCCATTTCTCATCCACACAAACGACAAACAAACATGCCCTACATCGACGAGCTCGACAAAAAACTTCGGGAAAGCTCCCCCAATGGCCACCTGGCCGTTCACATTTTTGCCGACGATTACATCAGCAAGGCAAAGGAATACGAACGGACGGGTCGCGAGATCATCGCCGGCGCCGAGCAGGCGGTGCACGGGAAAGCCGGCGAGACCTACTCGGAAGGCGTTCACCGGGGCGCCGACTGGGGCGGAAAAGCCGTCGGTGCAGCCACCGGGGGCCTGATTCTGGCGGCCGGCGCAGCGCTGGGTGGCCTGATCGGCGGACCAATCGGGGCGGCCCTGGGCGCCTGGGTCGTCAGCGGCCTGGCCGGCGCAGTGGGCGGCGCAATCGGCAATTTCGTTACAGGGGCGATTGAATCGGCGGGCCGGGCGCTTGCTAAAATGCTGGGCATCGACTTCCACACGCACGGTACAACCCCGGGCGGCGGCACCTGGAACCGAACCGACCACCCCAACGGCGACTGGGAACGCGTGGAGCACGGGCGCGATTTCGACGTATTCGAATCGATGACAGGCGGCGCATTTACCCAAACGATCGTCGGGAAAGGCGCGCATGCGGGCTATCGTTCTCATTTTCACGACGATGGCAAAGGCAATAGCCATTTCGAAGCGGTCGACCGCGCAGGGGTGTATCACAATTTCAATAGCGACAACAGCGGTGCTGCCTGGGGCGCCGCCCGCAACCACGATACCGATAAAAGCAACGGCAAAGACGGCAAACACGTCAGCACCCAGGGCTCCAACGGCGCTAAAAGCGATATTTGGTTTTACAACGACGGCAGCAGCAAGGAAACCCATACCAGCCCCCCGCAGCGCAACGACAACGGAACCACCACCACCCATTCCTCCACCACCGAAAAAGACAAGGACGGCAACACGACAAGCCAAAATTCCAGCTCGACCACTACCGACGACAAGGGGAATACCACCACCGTCACCACCACAACCGACAGCAAAGGCCATTCGGAAACAAAAACCGAAAGCCACGACAGCAAGGGCCATCCCAACCAACCGCCCGAACCGCCGCCCGGCAACGGAAGCAGTCGCGACAACCCCGATGGGCAAGGCTCGGAGGGGCCGCCCTTCCGACCCGGCGAAATGGGCAAAGGCCGACCCGGACATCCCTTCGACGAAATCGCAGCGCCCGGCAGCTGGAAAAAAGACAACGGCGAGTGGCAGGGCGAACAAGCACCCGACTACCGCGACGTGCTGGCCGGCATGATCCTCGTACTCGATCCCTTTGCCCAAACCGGCCGCGGCGATGCCGCCGACGAACAAGCCGCCATGGAAGATCTCCGCCGCAAACTCCGGGGCATGGAAGTGGAATCCAAGGCCAGCGGCGAAGATTTTATTCATCCGAAAGCCAAATCCGAACTGCTCAATAACATGATGCGCAGCACCATCTGATCCATGAACACTTTTTTCAGCACCGCTCTACTCCTGCTGCTGGCTGCCCAGACGCCGGCCAACACCTGGTACGTCGCCACCAATGGCGACGACAACAACCCCGGCACCCTCGCCAGTCCGTTCAAAAACCTGCCCGCAGCCATCGATGCCGCCAACCCCGGCGACGAAATCCTGCTGCGCGGCGGCAATTACATCAGTCAGGAAATCCGTATCGGCAAAAACAACCTGCATATCAGCTCCTACCCCGGTGAATGGGCCGTCATCAGCGCCCCGACCGATGTGGAAGACGTCAGCGCCTGCATCTGGTACAACGACCCCGAAACCAGCGGCGGCACGCTCGAACGCCTCGAAATCGTGGGCGGCTACTATTACGCGGTCAAGTTCGAAACCAACTGGGACTGGGACAATTCTGTGCCATTCAACCAGCGACGGGGGGTCAGCAACGTGACCATCCGGAATTGCAACATCCACCACAGCGGCCGTGATGCCGTCAAACTCACCCCCGCCTGCGCCAATATTTCGATTCTCGACTGCGAAATTCACCATACCGGCACGGGCCCCGGCGCCTTGCTCGATTTCAACGCCGAAGGCATCGACAACGTCAATGCTCCCGGCCTGACTGTGCGCGGCTGTCATTTTCACGACATTGCCACCACCGGCATCTACGTCAAAGGTGGCGGCCGCGACTGCGTGATCGAAGCCAATCGCATCGAAAACTGCGGCGAAGGCGGTATTTACCTCGGCTTTTACACCGACGCCGAATGGTTCGACACCGATTTCAACCCGCAGTATTTTGAAAACATCGACGGCCTGGTGCTGAACAATATCGTGCTGAACACCCAGCACGCCGGCATCGGTCTTTGGGGCGCGAAAAATGCCCGCGTATTCAACAATACGGTGATCAACGGGGGCATGACCGAACACGCCGCCCTGTTTTTCAACGTCACCGACGTGTGGGTCAGCGACAATTTTTCCGCCCAAACCGGCAGCCAAAACGTTCGCATCCAGAACAACCTGTTCGTACAGGCCAATTTCCTGACCAATGCCGTGGTCCGGGTGCGCGAAAACGCCCTGATCGGCAACAACAACCTCCTCGACAACAACCTGTACTACGACCCCAACGGCGCGGTATTTCTCGACGATAACCTCGACTGGCAGGAATGGCCCTTGTCGCAATGGACCGCCCAAACCGCCCGCGACGCGCACAGCATAACGGCTGATCCGCTGCTCGATGAAACCTTTCACCTGCTCGCCGGCAGCCCCTGCATCGGCGCCGGCGCCAATCTGCCCGAAGTCGTCCGCGATGCCGACGGCCACCCGCGCAGCGACGGGGCTACCGATATCGGCGCCGACGAATTCGGGTCGGTTTCCGGTACGTTTGCGGCCCCGCCGACAAGCAACCTTTCCGTGCAGATAGCGGCCAATCCTGTCAGCGACGAATTGCGGCTAAACATCCATTCCAACCAAACAATTGAAACAGAACTCCTGATCCTTGGCGCCGGCGGTCAACTGTATTACCGCGACCGGCTGCACCTGCCGGCGGGCATGTCGGCCATCACCCTGCCCGTATCGGCCTTCCCGGCAGGTGTTTATTTTATTCAAATAGCCGAACAAATGCTGCCGTGGGTAAAGGCAAACGGGTAATACAATTCGCTACGGCGCTACGAACCTGTACCACAGCCAGCCCAGCACAGCCCAGGGAATCGACAGCAGAAGGAGCTGCGCAGCGACAAAACCCGCATAACTTTTGAACCGTGCTACGTCGGCAATCATTCGCCGCGACCACCAGATGAGGGCGGCGAGCAGAAAAACCAGTACGGCAAAAGCGGTGGAAAGCGCATCGCCCAGACTTC
>JADZFP010000404.1 GCA_020849825.1 Saprospiraceae bacterium | reverse complement strand
TCATTTCTGAGCCGGATCAGTACATCGACGCATTGGCCATCGATTACAGCAAGCCTCCGGAAAATGGTTATCTGGTCGTGGGCGCGCGTTGTCACGGCAATAACGTCGAGAATCTTTGGGAGGGTAACAGTATTGCCGCCAACCCTTCCTCGTGGGGCTTTCAAAACAACTTCACCGGCACCAATGGCAACATTCATTTATCGTGGCTCGGCAAATTGTCCCTGGCATCCGGCGATCTTTTTCACAGCACTTACATGGGAGAATTGGCAGAAGGCACCGCTTCTTTGGGTACGCCGCATACCGATCCAAATCTCGATGGCTGGCCGGACCCGAATGCCGGCTGGCCGGACCTGAATTCTACTTTTTTGATCAAAAACATGATGAAAACAGGCGCCGAGGGCAATGTGATTGTATTGGCCAAAGGCCGGCGGACCATCACTACCGCCAACGCCTACCAGAAGGTGGTCAAACCATATTATGGCGGCAAGTCGTGCTGGAATGATTTTGTCAGAGTATACGACTCCACATTAGGCAAACCGATTTACAGTTCGTTGGTTGTCGGGCAATGGGATACCCTGACGCAGGCGAACGGAGATAACGTGCGCCTGTTTGGCGTGTTTAAAACGGCGCGCGGTTTGCTCGTGGTTGGTCAGCACACCGGTTCGGGAAATAACATTCCGGTTGCCAACGTGCCAACCTGGGGCGCTTCTGAATTCGACAACGAAAGCGCCGTTCTGGCTTATTTCCAAACCGATAATCTCCTCAATTGGGATGACGAACCGGGCGCCGGCGACAACTCAACCCGTACCGAGGAATATTTCACGGCCGACCTGGATGTGTTCCCCAATCCTGCGCTAAATACAGTTTGGGTGGATACAGGAACCAAGCCCGGTATGGTCAGAATCGAAATAACCGATTTATTCGGTCGGGTATGGCTCGAACATTCAAGCAGTACAGGAACAACCCAAATTGACATTTCCCGGTTGCTTCCCGGCTCGTATATCATCCGGGGCTGGGACAACCAAAGTCAGCCGATTGGGCGACAGATACTGGTAGTTGTCAAATAATAAAGAAGGAATACACCGATGAAAAAAATACGCTTTTATCTCATTTGGCTGGCGGTTTCGAGCGCCAATGCCCTGATGGCTCAGCATACCGATACGTCGTTTGCAGAGCATATTGCCCAACACCGGCAGCATTATAAAAACGAGTTTATCTCCGAGCCGCGCTCGCCGCTGAAAGCGCAGGATACCGCCTGGCTGGATTTTTACCCGCCCGATCAGTTCTGGCAGGTGAGTGCAAAAGTTATCCTGAGCAAGGACGCGCAGCCCTTTGAATTGCCGACTTACAGCGGAAAAACCCGCTTGCACCGAAAGTATGCCACCCTGGAATTTGAGCTGGATAAGCAGGTTTATACCCTGGCAATTTATCAAAACCTATACCTGATCGGACGCGATTCTTCCTACGAAGACTACCTTTTTCTGCCGTTCAAAGACCTGACCAATGGCGAACAAACCTATGGCGGAGGCCGTTACCTCGATTTCAGGACGGGCGATATTCACGACAACACGCTTGTTGTCGATTTCAACAAATGCTACAACCCGTATTGCGCGTACAGCGACGGGTATAACTGTCCGATTCCGCCGAAAGAAAACCACCTCGCCATAGAGATCAGGGCAGGGGAGAAGGTTTTCAGAGGAGAGAAAAAGCACTGAACATCAACGGCTGAATCCAATCCCTCTCCGCTGGAATACCTGTAATTTATCCTTGTCGAACGTAAACGTGGCGACATCGTCGAGTGTAATGGTGTGCATGTCGTCGTCGTTGTCGGGTTTGTTCTGGGCGATGCGCAGGTTCTGGTTTTTGATGGCTTCGAGCACCACCTGACGCACGGTACGGGCATTGCCAAAGTACTTGTCGCGGAACTGGTGCAGGAAGGCCAGGTATTGTCCCAGATGTTCGCGGGCTTCTTCGGTGACGCGGAATTTTTCCTGCTGGAACATGTGCAGGGCGATTTCCAGCAATTCCTCGGGCGCGTAGTCCTCGAAGCGAAGAATCTTGTCGAAGCGGCTTCCGAGGCCAGGGTTGGCTTTGAGGAAGTTTTCCATGTTTTCAGGATAACCGGCAACGAACACAAAAAACTCGCCGCGATGGTCTTCCATTCGTTTAAGAAGGGTCTGGATCGCCTCGTCGCCGAAGTCGCCGTGGGTGCCGCGGCCGCTGTTGGTCAGGGCATAGGCTTCATCGATAAACAATACGCCGCCCATGGCTTCCTCGATGCGTTCGGCCGTTTTGATGGCGGTTTGACCGACGTATCCTGCCACCAGTCCCTGGCGGTCGGTTTCGATCATGTGGCCGCGTTCCAATACACCGAGCGCCTTGTATATTTTGGTTAGAATGCGCGCTACGGTCGTTTTGCCTGTGCCCGGATTGCCCACGAACACAGTATGCAAATAGAACCGACCCAGCACGTCGCGCCCGTGGTCGCGGTAAAAACGCACCAGCCGCACCAGTTCGCGGATGTCTTTTTTGATGTTTTGCATGCCGATCATGGCATCGAGTTCGTGCAAAGCCGCGCTGAGCAGGCTTTCATCGACAGGGATGTTGGGCAAGGGGCGCTTGCGGTTGATCTGGGCATTGGTGACGTCTTCTGCCAGAATGAC
>JADZFP010000403.1 GCA_020849825.1 Saprospiraceae bacterium | reverse complement strand
CGAACCTGCAAACGAAGAAGTTCTTCATGCCGGAAACGGGCGAGTGGGTAACGCTTAAAGTCAGCGCTTCGGCCATCCGCACGATCAACAAAATGGGTCTGTACGCCTACATCAAAAAGCTGGAAAAGAAAGGCGAAATCGTTTTCTATTCCGAACCGGCTTGCTGATCCAAGGCTCCGTCCTGCATTTTTAGTTTAAATATCAGTTCAATATCCAGATATGGCAAAGAAAAGCAAAGGCAACCGCATCCAGGTGATTCTGGAATGTACCGAGCACAAAACCAGCGGTATGCCCGGCACCTCGCGCTACGTGACCCAGAAAAATCGCAAAAACACGCCCGAGCGTATCGAGTTGAAAAAATACAACCCGATCATGCGCAAGTACACCGTGCACCGCGAAATTAAATAACATCCACTTTTTCAACCACTTAGGTCATGGCAAAGAAAGTATCCAAAAACGCCCGTGTAGCCCAGCGTGCCGCTAACGCCGGCTCCGGCAAAGACCACGTAAAAGTGGTGAAGGCTGTAAAAGACCCGGTAACGGGCAAATACACCTACAAACAAATGATCGTGCACAAAGACAAGGTGAAAGACTTTTTCGCCGACGTGAAATAAGCGCCGTTCATACATCGAATACAAAATCCCCTGCAAGCACTCGTTTGCAGGGGATTTTGGTTTTTGGTATTCGGTTTTTGGTTTTGGAAAAAGGGGCATTGCAGCTCTCAGGTGAAATTTTGAGGCGCAGGTCATTGCTGCATAAAACGATCATCGAGAGCAGAAGTCCCTCTTTTGCCCAAATAACAGGGTCTCCCCCCGAATGCTAATTCTGTCGCTCGTAATGGCAGCAAGCCGGCAGCTTGGCATAGGCGGCATCGTTGCCCCGATGGCCGGCGTTGTCGTAACCGGCGGCCGCGATCTTTTGCTGGATCTGATCGACCGAGGCTTTGACCGGATCGTACGTCACCGTCAACTGGTGCGAATTGATGTCCCAAACCGCTTTTGAAACCCCTTTTACACTGGTAGCGGAGGTTTCGATGGTCTTTTTGCACATGCCGCAATTGCCCGAAACCATAAACGTGTCGGTCTTTTGCAGGGTGGTAGCCGCCGGGGCAGCAGATTTCTGGCTGCAGGCGGAAAGGCTGAACATGAGCCCGAATAAAAACAATGCGAATTTCATGATGGATATGATTGATGAATAATGGTGAAGTGGTGAAGTGGTGAAGTGGTGAAGTGGTGAAGTGGTTATAAAAGGGTTGTTGCTGCTCTCGAACGGTCTCGAGTTTAGGAGCGTGATAAACTTCACTCGCGGATGGCATCGTCCTTGAATGGGTTCCTGCCTGCAACATTTCTCGAGAGAAGCAACAAACCTTTTATAACCAATTCACCAATTCACCGATTAACCAATTCTTCCACTGCCTGATACCCCGTTTTGGCCAGGGCTTCGGCGACGATTGTCAGATCGGCAGTGTCGGGCACGGCCAGCAGACGGTCGGGGTGCTGGAGATCGACCGCCCAGTTGCCGGCTCCAAAAGTTTCGTCGAGGGCAGGCGCGACCTTGGCCACGCAGGCGGAACACTTGATGTTGGTTTTGAATTTTTTATTTGACATGATGGCCTCGTTTATATTTATCAAATTACAACTGTTTGGTTTTGAGCCGCAAACTATTGCCTACAACCGAGACCGAACTCAGCGCCATGGCGGCGCCGGCGATCATGGGATTGAGTAAAAAACCATTGAAAGGGTACAACACCCCGGCGGCCAGCGGGATGCCGACGAGGTTGTAGACAAATGCCCAAAACAGGTTCTGGCGTATCGTGCTTACGGTCAGCCGCGACAGGTGCAAGGCTTTGGACAAATGCCGCGGATCGTTTGAGATCAGGGTTATCCTGGCAGTTTCCATCGCGATGTCGGCGCCGCTGCCCATAGCAATACCCACATCGGCCTGCGCCAGGGCTTCGGCGTCGTTGATGCCGTCGCCAGCCATGGCCACAACCCTGCCCCGGGCTTGCAACGCACGTATGCGGGCGGCTTTTTCACCGGGCAACAAGCCGGCTTCAAAAGAATGTATCCCGAGTTGGGCGGCCACGGCTGCCGCGGTCGCCTGATGATCGCCGGTCAGCAACATAACTTCGATACCCGCTTTTTGCAACGCGGCAACTGCTGCTTCGGCGCCCGGCTTGATGGGGTCGGCAATGGCAATGGCGGCAAGGACTTCATTTTCACTGGCAAAAAGCACCACGGTGTGGGCCTCCTTTTGCCATTGTGCGACCTGTGCACGACCGGCATCGGTCATTTTTATCTCCAATGATTCGATCCAGGCCGGACTGCCGACGTAGTATTTTTTTTGTTGAAAAATACCCGACACTCCTTTGCCCGTATGACTTTCAAAATATTCCAGGGGCGCGGCATCGGCGTTTTTTTGACCGGTGTAGGCGACAATTGCCTCGGCCAGGGGGTGTTCGGAGCGTTTTTCAAGAGCCGATAAAACGGCTAATTGACCCGATTTATCTTCTGAAAAGGCGTAAAAACCGGTTACCCGCGGCCTGCCCTCGGTGAGCGTACCCGTTTTGTCGAGCGCCACTGTGTCCACCCGATAAGCCGTTTCGAGACTTTCAGCGTCTCGAATCAGCATACCGTTTTCAGCGCCTTTCCCCATGCCGACCATGATGGCGGTAGGCGTTGCCAGTCCTAATGCACAGGGGCAGGCAATTACCAGCACTGTCACGCTGGTGAGCAGGGCATGGGCCAGGGCGTTGTCGCCGCCGGCCAGCAGCCAGACGATGAATGTGAGTGCGGCGATGCCAATGACTACCGGCACGAAAATGCCTGCGATTTTGTCGACCAGTTTCTGCACGGGCGCCTTGCTGCCCTGGGCCTGTTGCACCTGCCGGATAATCTGCGCAAGCAGGGTTTCGCTGCCCAGTTTGTCGGCCCGAAACTGAAAACTGCCTTTTTGATTGATCGTGCCGGCAAAAACCGCGTTTCCGGTAACTTTTTCCACAGCCAGCGGTTCGCCCGTGAGCAGGCTTTCATCAACAAAGGACTGGCCCGATACCACGACGCCGTCGAGGGCTACCCGTTCGCCGGGCCGTACCAACAGTGTATCGCCGATCAATACCTCGGCGATACCGACTTCGCGTTCGATGCCATCGCGCAGGATGTGAACGGTTTTGGGTTGAAGCCCGATCAGTTTTTTTATGGCGGAAGAAGTGCTTGCCTTGGCCCTTTCTTCGAGCAATTTGCCCAAAAGAATAAAAGCCACAACCACGGCAGCGGCTTCAAAATAGACATGCCCGTGCAAACCCTGTCGGTGAAAAAATTCGGGGAAAAGGGTGTTGAATGCGCTGAAAACAAAGGCAATCCCGGTACTGAGGGCAACAAGGGTGTCCATGTTGGCCTTGCCCAGCCGGGCCTGCTGCCAGGCGCCTTTGAAAAACCGGGCGCCCAGTACGAACACCACCGGGGCGCTCAGCGCCATCATGATCCAGTTGGCGCCGGGAAGATTCATAAGAAACATACCCAGCACGACCACCGGCGCGCTCAACAGGGCGGCCCAGAGGGTCTGGCGGCGCAGCCGGTGCAAAGCGATTTCTTTTTGCTGCCTTTGCTGTTCGGCGGCTTCTTCCTGCTCCTCGGCTACAATCAAATCATAGCCGCCGGCCCGCACGGCCGCCTGTATTTTTTCAGGCGACACCAGCACCGGGTCGAAAGTGACCTGCAGGGTTTGGGTAGCGAAATTGACCGAAGCATCCTGTACGCCGGCTTGTTGCCCTACGATGTCTTCCACGCTCACGGCACAGGCGGCACAGCTCATTCCCGTGACAGGAAACTGTTTTTGAAGTCCTTTAGTTGAAGTAGCCGGAGGTGCATCGATTGCCATGATCTTATTTTTTATGCAAAGATCCGGGCTGAACGAACGGGGCGTGTTACAGGATTTTGGAAAGATGTTACATGATTTATTAATGCCCCTACACTTCTTCCAGTCCTTTGCGTTTGCGGGCGCCGAGTGTTTTGAAATGGGTGGGAGTCAGGCCGGTAACTTTTTTGAATTGCGCACTGAGGTGCGCCACGCTGCTGTAGCCGAGTTGCCAGGCGATCTCGTTGAGGGTCAGTTCGTTGTACACCAGCAATTCCTTGGCGCGCTCGATACGCTGCGCGATATGGTATTGTTCGAGGGTGGCGCCTTCGACCGAAGAAAACAAGTGGCTGAGCGCGGAATAGTCCTGATGCAGGTGCCGGACGAGGTAGTCGGACAGGTTTTCGCTGCGTTCGCCGTGCTGGTTGCGCACATACTCGACCACCGCGGTTTTGATTTGGCTCACGAGGCGGCTCTGGCGGTCTTCGAGCAATTCGAAGCCGTGTTCCTGAAGGTCGGCGTCAAGGGCTGCGAGTTGGTCCTGCGTTGGGGATTCAACAAGGTCGATCTCGCCCAGCTCGATCGATCGCGGCGTCAGTTGATGCGCTTCCAACAGTTTGGAAACGACCCATTTGCAGCGAGCGCAGACCATATTTTTGATATAAAGCACCATGATGTTTTAACGCAGCAACACAAAGTTGCGGTATTCTCCGGGGCGCCAGCCGGTTGTTTTTTCAAGGAAATTCGAAGCCCTGTCTTTCAGCGACCAGCGGGCGCGGGTGGGATCGCCGTCGAATTGCCAGTTGGCGGCAGCAATGCGGGGCTGCATCACGGCCGGATGGCTACCCTCGAAGCGCTGGAGCGGCTCCGCACCGTTGTAGGCATACGTTTCTGCCTCGCCGACCATTTCGCGCACGCGGTCGTCGGTATGCCACAAGCGATTGAAATTCAGCTGCTTTTGTTGCTGGGCTGCCGGGTGTTTCACCCAGCCGTAGTGGTAAATGGCGGCATCGACGGCCCGGACGCGCAGTTTGCGGCCATCGGACCAGCGGAATCCCTGGGCATCGCGGTAGGAGCGGATGTTTTTGTCGTTGCGGACAATGCGCACCTCGCGGCGGTACCAGCGCCGGCTGACGCCCAAAAAATCGTAAGAACCGTAAAAATGCCTGTAACGAAACAAGAGCCCTTCCGTCGCCGGATCGCCGTGCCAGCGCGCCATGGCGGAAGAAATGGCTGGCCAGTCGGCCTCGTGCACACATTCGTCGGCCTGGATGTAAAATGCCCAGTCGTACTCGGGCGGTATGGCGGCAAAAGCCTTGTCGGTTTCCACAGCCAGCACCCGGCCGCCCTCGCGCAGCGAATCGTCCCAGACGGTCTCTACGACCTGAATCTTCGGGTCGCCAATGCTGCGCACCAGATCGAGCGTTTCGTCGTCGGAGCGCCCCACGGCCACGACGAAGTAATCGCACAGCGGCAGGATGGAGCGGATGGCTTCCACGACCGGGTAGTCGTAAAGCACGGCATTGCGGATAAAGGTAAAACCGGCGACTTTCATTTCGGGTTGTTGCACGGAGGTGCGGCACGCAAAGCAACGATATTTCTCCGCGTGCCTGCGCCTCCGGTTGAAAATTCTTGAACGTCGTTATCAGTGAACCGTAATTTTTAAAACAGCAAGCGTACCCTCGCCGGCGCTACGTATTTCCAGCAGGAATAATCCTGCGGAAAGCCCTGCCAAATCGACCGGCAACCGCATTTCGCCTGTTGCAAAGTCCTGGTTTTGTGCCCATATCATTTGACCCAGAGTATTCCGCAGCACAATCTGACCGGCAAATGCCTTGCGGATATGCACCGATAATTCCGCTCTGTCGCGCGCCGGATTAGGCCACAATTTTATTTCATCCAGCAAGGGCTCCGTTGTATTGCTTGCCGGTTCGCACACCTCCGATCGCACGATCTGTCCCCGGATTTCACCGCCAGGGAAAGCAGCGGTGTGAACATTCAGGTAGGTATTGCCTGATTCCAATTGGACGAACAAATTGCCATCTGCTTCAAACTGACCGGAGCCGACAGGATCGGGGAGAGATACCGGCAACAACACTGGTCCCGCTACGCCACTCGCCCCGGTGTGCACATGCGCAGCCGTGGCCATACCGCTGAGGCCGTCGACGATGTACGCATAGTCGAGGTGTGTATTCAAACGACTCATACTCACTATTGCAACGCCCTCTGCCAGCGAGGTATTCGGCGGCACTTCCTGTTGTCCGCAAAGGTCGAATGCATAAATCGTTCGCAGCAAAGGCTGCATCTGGCCGCGTATTTCACCATTTGGATGGGCGGCGGTATGAATGTTGACGTAGACGTCGCCGCGGATAAAATCACTGGCGACATCGGCCGATACCGGCACCCGGCCAGCATAAAAATTGGGGTAGTTGCTTTGCGTCAAGGGTAAAATCACCGGACCGGAGGCACCTGCTGCCCCCCGGTGAAAATGCGCGGCGGTGGGCGTAAGTCCGTGAAAAGTCACCTTATACACCAGCGTATCGAGATTGGCGGTCAGCGTGGCCACGGCCAATCCGCCGGCGCCGCTCGCCACCGGGGGCGTCTCCTGGTCGCCATTGAGCAAGGCATCGAAACAAAACGGGCCGGGGGAGTGAACCTGGCCGCGCACTTCTCCTCCGGGGTTGGCTGCCGTGTGAATATTGATGTACAGGTTCTCGGCGCTCAATTTGTTAAAAAAATCGGGGAGAGCAGTAAAGTCAATCTCTCCAACCAGTGTATTACTGGATGTCACGGTTAGCGGTACATACACCGGACCTGTGGCGCCGGCCGGGCCGTCGTGCAAATGGGCGGCGGTGATTGGACCGGAGAGCCCGTCGACCACGGCAAAGTATTGCCCCTTGTTTTGTCCGGGCGAGTAAAAAAACTCGAAGATTCCGCTGGCCGTGGTACTGACCGGCGGTACTTCGCTGGCGCCATCGAGAGCCGTACCGAAAATAACATCCGTTTTGATCGACAACTGGCCACGTATTTCGCCCGAAGGATGAGCGGCCGTATGCACATTGAGATAAAGGCGGTTGTTCAGGGCATTGGTAAAAAAGCCGGCCGGCAGCGGCACATCTGCCCTCAAACTGTTGCCGACGACCTGAGCGCTCAGGTCAAAAAACACCGGCCCGGCGACGCCTTCCGGCGCCAGATGCAAGTGACAGCCGGTCACTGGTCCGCTCAATCCGGTAAACACGCCGTGTATCAGCACAGTGCTCCGGTCTTCGGAAACCAGAAAGGTCGCCAGGCCCTGGGCCGTTGTGTTGACCGGCGGGGCCTCTTGTTGACCATTGAGTTCGGCAGTAAAGAGAATGCGGTTGTTGGCAATTTGAGCAAAGCTCAGCAGAGGCAGCAATAGCAGCCACAGGGTAGTCATTCTTTTCATTTTAAATCGATTTTGGTTAAAAAAAACGCATAACGAGCGAATAAAGATGAGCAATTTATAACGGCATTTATGTCCAAATGCGCGCATATTTTTATTCAAAACAACCAAAGCCTGCCACTTTTCCTACCTTTGCCTGCCTTCCAAAAACGGCTTTTCCACCTTGCAGTCCAATTCCGTTCGCCTCCACGTCATCGTACCGTGTTACAACCCGCCAGACGGCTGGGAAGCGGCGCTGGCGGCTAAATTCCTCGATTTCAGACAACAAATAGCCGATCTGGTCCCGAAAACGGGCCTGATTGTGGTCAACGACGGATCACCGCGCAATGCCACCGAAGCAAACTTCGACGCGCTCCGCCGCCTGCTGCCCGACGTGCAAGTGGTGAGTTACACGGAAAACCGGGGAAAAGGACATGCGCTCCGCCAGGGCGTTGCCGCTTCCGATGCCGGCTATTGCCTGGTGACCGACGCCGACTTTCCCTACACACCCGCCAGCATGCGGCGCATCGTGGAAGTATTGCTCGGCAAGGGCGGCATAGCCGCGGGCAACCGCGATACGGCTTACTACGAAAAGGTACCGCCGTTTCGCCGCCGCCTGTCTAAAAGCCTGCGCTGGCTGCTCCGGAATGTACTCCAGCAACCCATCGACGACTCCCAGTGCGGCCTGAAAGGTTTCGATCAGGCCGGCAAAGCCGTATTTCTGGAAACTACCATCGACCGCTTTCTCTTCGACCTGGAATTTCTCATGCTGGCCAACGGCCGCGTACCGGTCACGCCGGTCTCTGTGGAACTGCGCGAAGGCATCACCTTCAGCAAGGTGGGCAGCAAGAT
>JADZFP010000402.1 GCA_020849825.1 Saprospiraceae bacterium | reverse complement strand
GCCAAACGGTGCTCGATGCCGTGAATCAACTGCGCGCCAAAGGCTGCCATTGCCCCGACAACAAATGGTATCCGCCGGCGCCCGCGCTTCGCTGGAACGACCTGCTGGCCAAATCGGCCCGCCGGCATGCGCTCGACATGCAGAAGCACAACTTTTTCAAACACACCGGCTCCGACGGCTCCGAATTTACCGACCGCATCAAGTCGGCCGGTTACCACTGGCAAGTTGCCGCCGAAAACCTGGCTATGGGCCACAGCGACGCCCTCGACGTGGTGAAAAACTGGGAAACCAGCGAAGGCCACTGCCAAAACCTCATGCACCCCGAACTGCACGAGATGGGACTGGCCAAGGCCGGGCGGTTTTGGGTGCAGGATTTCGGAGCATTGCGGCAGAAATAAATAATGACCGGGTGACGGGATTTTTGCCAGATTTGGGGCTCGATTTTAAAGAAAACATGCACGACGATTTACAAATACTCACTCGCCACGCGGTAGAGGCCGTCCGCGAAACGGCTGCTTTTATCCGCGCTGAAACCGGCAAGGTTACGACCGGCCAAATTGAAGAAAAACACTTGAACGGGCTGGTCAGCTACGTCGACCGCACGGCCGAAGAAATGCTGGTGGAACGCCTCGGGAAATTGCTGCCCGAAGCCGTGTTCATCACCGAAGAAGCCACCGTGGAAAACCGCGCCGGCGACCTCCAGTGGATCATCGACCCGCTCGACGGCACGACCAACTTCCTGTACGGCGTACCGCATTTTTCCGTCAGCGTGGGGCTGCGCTCCGGCGACCAAATGCAGATCGGCGTGGTGCATCACGTGCCCGCCGACGAATGCTTCTACGCCTGGCGCGACGGCGGCGCTTGGTGCAACGGCGAGGCTATCCGCACCAGCGCGCGCAGCGATATGCGGCAGGCGCTGGTGTCGACGGGAGGTCCCTATCACAATTTCAGCCGGGCCCAGGGCTGGTTTGCAGCCCTTCGCCGCTTCATGGAACAGGGCAGGGGCGCGCGGCGCTTCGGGTCGGCAGCGCTCGACCTCGCTTACGTCGCCTGCGGCCGTTTCGACGTCTTTTTTGAATACGGCCTCAATGCCTGGGACGTGGCCGGCGGCGCGCTGCTCGTACACGAAGCCGGCGGGCGGGTGTGCGATTTTAAAGGCGGGAATAATTTTGTGGATGGCGCCGAATTGCTGGCCGCCGCCCCCGGCGTGTTCGATGCGGCTTTTGAGATCATTGAAAAAAGTTTTGAAACGCCCCTGCATTGAGTGATGACGGCCGGGAAAACATATCGCCTGCTGGCAGCCCAAGCGCCCGACCTGCCGCTTTTTATGCAGCCCTGGTACCTCGATGCCGTATGCGGCGAGGGCAACTGGGGCGTGGCCATTGTGCAGCGCGATGGCCGGCCGGTGGCGGCGATGCCCTGGTTTTTGAAAAAAAAGGGCATCTGGGAGTATGTGGCGATGCCCGTTCTGGGCAAATTTCACGGCCCCTACCTGCTGCCGGAATACCGCCGGCTGAATGAAGAACATCGTATTTACGCCGAATTGATCGAGCAGTTGCCCCGGAATCTGGCCGCATTTTCACAGGATTTTCACTACACCGTCACCAACTGGCTACCTTTTTACTGGCGGGGCTTCCGGCAAACTACGCGTTATTCCTACGTCATCGATCTGAACCGCGCGGAAGACGACATCTGGCGCGGCATCGATAAAAGTTACCGGCAAAAAATCACCAAAGCCGGGGCCCTGGTGACCGTGACGGAAGAACGCCCCCTGACGGAACTGTACCGCTTGCTCGAAAAGTCGTTCGACCGGCAGGAACTGTCTGCGCCTTACTCGTTCGATTTTTTACAAGGTTTGTACGGCGCGCTCTGCACACACCGGGCCTGCCGCCTGTTTTTTGCCGTCGACCAGGGCAATGGCGCCCTGCACTCTGCCGCTTTGCTGGCCTGGGACGCGCAATCGGCGTATTATCTGATCAGCGGCGACGACCCCGCGCTTCGCGCTTCGGGCGCGGCGGTTTTGTTGAAATGGGAGGCCATACGTTATGCCCAAAATGCGCTCCATTTGCCCGTCTTCGACTTTGAAGGCAGCATGATACAATCGCTGGAACGCGGCCGGCGTGACTTCGGGGCACAGCAGCGGCCGTATTTCCGGGTGGAAAAAGAGGGATCGTGGGTGTGGAAATGGAAGCGCCTGTTTAAATCTCCTCGATAACCGACTCGCCCGAACTGTGATCCTTGCAGGTCCACTGCCAAACTTCGCGGAACCGGAGCTTGCCCTCGCCGGTCCACTCCGGGTATGAAGTGCACTTCCCGGTCATCAGCTCGCCTTCCCGGTTGATGTGGTGGTATACAAACTCCAGGTGTCCGTCCACGATTTTCCCGACGAGGTGCCCGCGCGTGATTTGTCCGCCCTGATAATCGGCCCAGATCAGATCATCTTGTTGTCCATAAACGAAGACGGTATCTCCCGAAACCTCGCCATTGTCGGTATTGGCGAGCGAGCGAAAGGATTTGCCGTGCAGAGACAAGGTTTTCATGGGGTAAAATTGAAAAACAGCCGTTGAAAAAACACCATTTTTACCTCGTTTTACACCCAAAAGAAAAGCCGGGGATGCGTCATCTTTGTCCCCCGTTATTACCTCCAACAAATTCGACACCATGCTTCGCATCGATCCGACGCAAATCCCGACCAAAGACCTTCACCAGTTTATCCTCGGCGCTGTGGCGCCCCGCCCCATTGCTTTTGCCAGCACCCTGAGCGCCGACGGCATACCCAACCTGGCGCCGTACAGTTTTTTCAACGCTTTCAGCAGCAATCCGCCCATCCTCATCTTCTCCTCCAACCGGCGCGTGGCCAACAACACGACCAAAGACACGCTCAAAAACGTGGAAGACACGGGAGAGGTGGTCATCAACGTCGTATCGCACAGCATCGTTCGGCAAGCTGCGCTGACGAGTGTGGAATACGGTCCGGAGGTCGATGAATTTGTTAAAGCGGGTCTCACGCCTTTGCCTTCTGAAATGGTCAAACCTTTTCGCGTCGCCGAAAGTCCGGTGCACATGGAGTGCAAGGTGGAGCAAATCCTGCCTTTGGGCGACAAAGGCGGCGCCGGCAACCTCATCATTTGCCGCATTGTGCTCATGCACATTGCCGAAGAGGTTTTGACCGACAAGGGCCGCATCGATCCGCACAAGATCGACCTGATGGCCCGCATGGGACGTTTTTACTATGCCCGCGCCAGCGGCAGTGCGATATATGAAATCGTGCAGGAAGTCAACGCTTTCGGCGTCGGTTTCGACGGCTTGCCTGCCGGGATCCGGCACAGCACGGTGCTCACGGGCAACCAGCTGGCGCAAATCGCCGCACTAAGCGAGTTGCCCGGTTCGGAAGAAACGGTGGCGCTGTTGGCCGAAGACGCCCGCGCCCGTGAGTGCGTTGCGGCGGCTAATCCGAAGGAAGCTTTGCACCGGTATGCTCAGGAGGCCCTGGAGCGCGGCGACGTTGAGTTGGGCGCGCGGCTGGCCATGCTGGGAGAACAGGGCGGATAACCTGATTACTCGTACTCCTCGTCGGTAGAATCGCTGGGCGGGAAAAGGAGGTTTTCGTCGCCTTCGCGCAGGGAATCGAGCGGCGTGATTTCGAAGCTTTCGACGGTATACACCAGCCATTTGCCCTTGATTTTTTTGAGCACGAGGGTGTCGGGGATTTTTTCGCCTATTTCATCTTCAATAAAAAAGCTGCACACGGCGGAATCGCCCTGTACGACGCAATTGAGTTGCAGCAGTTCGGTCGTTTCGGCAGGCATGGAATCGACGTGCGGGAAGGAATGCAGGTAATCTACAAATTCGAGCGCATTGCCGGCGCTGAGCAGGCGGGCTTCGTCGAAGCGGTTTTGATCGAGCAGGCCTTGCCACTGCCGGAGCACCGCTTCGGGCGCATTGCCGGCGCCGGCGTCGTCCGGCTGGCAGGAGGAAAATAACAACAACAAGGCGGCGCAGAGCGCGAGTGGTCTCATAGTTCGTTTTGCTGATGATTAGGCTGCCAAACATACGGCAAAAAGTATTTGATAATTTTTTTTCGCAGAAGCTTGGCGAATCAAAAACAAGGCCCTTAAATTTGCGGCCGCTTTTGTAGCAAAGCGAAGAATTGGGGCGCATAGCTCAGCCGGTTCAGAGCACCTGCCTTACAAGCAGGGGGTCGGAGGTTCGAATCCTTCTGCGCCCACCCAGAAGAAAAGGGTTACGTCAAAAACGTGACCCTTTTTTCATTTTAGCACCTGTGCGTTGTGGTAAACCAATTGACAAGACGGCCGTTACAAAGGTATTGACCACCCAGACAAGCTTTTTTTATGAACAGATCCACCCTCATTTTCCTGCTTATCGCCCTGCTGGCCGGCGCTTATTGGTATTGGTCGCGACGGCCCAGTCTGTCTGCCGGCGAACCCGCCCTCGATTTCAGTGTGCAAGTGGCCGACGGACGCAATGTGCGTTTGTCGGACCTGAAAGGCCAATACGTCCTGTTGCAGTTTTGGGGCAGCTGGTGTGGTCCCTGTCGCGCCGAAAACCCGCATTTGGTGGAGCTGTACCACAAGTACCACGACAAAGGCTTCGAGATTTTCAGCATCGGCCTCGAACGCGATCAGCGCAGCTGGCAGCGCGCCATCCAGCAGGATGAAATGATCTGGCCCTACCACACGGTCGGGGTCTCCGACTTCGACCACCCGGTCGCCAAACAATACAACGTCAAATCCATCCCCATGACCTTCCTGATCAACCGCGAAGGCAAGGTGGTGGCCGTCGATCTGGCGCCCAAAGTCATGGATAAAATGCTGGGCGAAGCCCTGGGCGGATCGTGACAAATTGACGCACACAGCCTCGGGGCACAAAAATTGTAGCAATGCCGCACTTCCCCGTCCCTTTGAGGCAGAGAAGGATCGTTTTCCAATGAAAAACCCTTTTAAAAAGATATTTCCTATGGCGGATCAACAACCCACTGCCCCGCTGACCGAAGAACCCGTAACCGGGGCCGAACAGCCCGAAAACCCGACCGAAGTGGCCGAAAACGAAGCAGAAACCCCGCAGCCCGACCCGCGCATCGCCGAACTGGAGCAACAACTCGAAGAGGCGCGCAACAAATACCTCTACCTGTTCTCCGACTTCGAAAACGCCAAGCGCCATGCCGCGCGCGAACGTATGGAACTGATCCAGACGGCTGGTCGTGACATTCTGACAGCGCTCCTGCCGGTTCTGGACGATTTTGACAGGGCGGCCAAAAACGGCGGCCTCAACGAGGGCATGACCCTTATTCACCACAAACTCATTCAAACCCTGAAAAACCGCGGCCTCGCCGTTATCGATCTCAAACCCGGCGACGATTTCAACGCCGACCAGCAGGAGGCCGTGGCGGAAATCCCCGCGGCCAGCGATGAACTGAAAGGCAAAATCGTCGACATCCTCGAACCCGGCTACCTCCTCGGCGAACGAATTATTCGGTTTGCGAAGGTGGTGGTGGGTAAATAAGAAATCTACACTGCTCCATGGCATCCAAACGCGATTATTACGAGGTGCTCGGTGTTGCCAAAAACGCCAGTGCCGACGACATAAAGAAGGCCTACCGCAAAAAGGCAATCGAGTTTCACCCGGACAAAAACCCGGGCGACAAAGCGGCTGAAGAAAAATTCAAGGAAGCCGCCGAAGCCTACGAGGTATTGAGCGACGCCGACAAACGCGCGCGCTACGACCGCTACGGCCACGCCGGTCTCGACGGTATGGGCGGCGGGGGCGGCTATGGCGCCGGTATGGACATGGAGGAAATCCTGCGCCGTTTCGGCGGTATGTTCGGCGACGACGACATCTTCGGTTCCTTTTTCGGCGGCGGGGGCGGCGGTTTCCGCAGTCGGCAACCACGCGGCGAACGCGGCTCCAACCTGCGCGTCCGCATCAAAATGACCCTCGAAGAAATCGCTACCGGCGTGCACAAAAAGATTAAAGTGCGCAAACAGGTCGCCTGCAATACCTGCCACGGCTCCGGCGCCCGCGACAGCGCCGGCGTGGAAACCTGCTCCACCTGCCGGGGCTCGGGCATGGTCAACCGCATCACCCAGACGCCCTTCGGGCACATGCAGACGGCCACCACCTGCCCCACCTGCAGCGGTTCGGGCCAGACGATCAAATCGCCCTGCAACGTCTGCAAGGGCGACGGCCGTGTATTCGGAGAAGAAACCATCGAGGTCGATATCCCGGCCGGCGTACACGAAGGCATCCAGCTCTCCATGTCGGGCAAAGGCAACTCCGGCGCCAAAGGCGGCCCGGCGGGCGACCTGCTCATCACCATCGAGGAAATGCCGCACGAAGAATTCAGCCGCGAAGGCAACAATGTGGTGTACGAACTGTTTGTCAACATCGCCGATGCCGCGCTGGGCGCCCAACTCGAAGTGCCCACGCTCGACGGCCGTGCGCGGATCAAAATACCGGCCGGCACACAGTCGGGTAAAATCTTCCGGCTGCGCGACAAAGGCCTGCCCGAACTGCAATCGCGGCATCGGGGCGACCAACTCATCCACGTCAACGTCTGGACGCCCAAACACCTCAACGACGAAGAACGCCGCCTCATCGAAAAACTGCGCGACATGCCCAATTTCAAACCCTCGGCGGGCAAGGAAGACCGCGGCTTTTTCGATAAAATCCGGGACGCTTTTAACAGTTGAAGAAAATAGCGTTTCGGGGCGGATAAATTTTTGCACGGCATTTGCCGTTTCGGCAAAACGAACCTATCTTTGCACCCGCTTTTGCAGAAAAGCATTTTTGTCTCTACAACGGCCACGTGGCGGAATTGGTAGACGCGCTACTTTGAGGGGGTAGTGTCCTTACGGATGTGCTGGTTCGACTCCAGTCGTGGTCACAACACAAACGCCCGGTCAGCAATGCTGGCCGGGCGTTTTTTATTGCTCCGCTCCGTTCCGGGTTATTTGCGCAGCTGATCCAGCTGATCGGATGCTTTCAACAACTTCAGCACGGCAATGCGGTACGAATACACCTGCTGGCCGTAGCTGGTTTCCGCTTCTGCCAGGGCGGTTTGGGCATTGAGCACGTCGCTGAGGGGCGCTGAGCCCTCGCGATAGGGCAGGCTGACGGTTTCGCTGATTTCGCGGGCCAGCCGGACGTTTTCTTCGGACGTTTGCAGGGCGTACAGGCTGTTTCGCAACTGATCGCGGGCCTGCCGGAATTCCAGTTCCTTCGCTGCCGTGAGTTGCCGGCGGTCTTCTTCGAGTTTTTGATTGTCGAGGCGCAGCAGGCCAACCTGGTTGCGGCGTTTGAACCCGTCGAACACCGGCACTTTCAGGCGAAGGCCGAGGGCGGCCATACCGTACCAGCGGTTGCCCTGGGCGAGGAAATTGGCATCGTCGCGCCAGGTCTGGAAGCCCAGGTTGGCGTAGCCGCTCAGAGAAGGGTAGCCTTCGGCGCGCAGGCTGTTGATGCGGACGCGATTGAGTTCGATGTTGTGGAGCAGCAAGCGGTGTTCGGTGACGTTTTCGGGGGCGATGGCCATGTTCAGCCATTGTGCGGAGTCGGCGCCGGGCGAATCGAGGTCTTCCAGCACGGGGTCGAAAGGCGCATCGTAGGGCACGCCGCAGAGAAACTGCAGGGTTTGGCGCAGGGCGGCGATACCGGTAAGCAGGTTTTGTTTCTGGTTGTTCAGGTTGTTTTTTGCCACGCGAAGGCGCTTCACGTCGGTGGGCACGGCGTAATCGTTGGCCACCTGAAGTTGAAGCATACGTTCCAGTTCGTTGAGTTTGTACAGGTTGGCATCAACGGTGCGCAATGCCTCTTCGGCCTGCAGCAACTGGTAAAAAACGCTGGCCGTCTGGAAAATGATTTCTTCCTCGGCTTTTTCGATCAAGAGGTCGTACAGCGAACGCGACACATTGGTGGCCGGCACCGCGCGGCGGCCGGCTTCGCTGTAAATCATTTGATCGACGGTGACTGCGCCGCCAAGTTGCCAGGGGCGTCCGAATTGCACCGGCACAAAAGAGCCGTCGGTGCGGCCCACGATATCGCCGGGCATGAGTTGGGTCGGCAGTACGGGAATTGCGTCGAAATTGACGCCGGCATTCACCTGCGGGTAGGCAGCGCTGCGGCCTTCGCGCAGTCGCATTTCGAATCCTTCCCGGTCGATTTTAGCTTTGCGCAACTGGGCGCTGTTGTTGAGCGCCAGATCGATGGCCTCTGCCAATGTGACGGGATGGGTGCCGTTTTGGGCCGAAAGGCGGGTCAACAGCACACCAAACAGCAAAAAGTAAACGTATTTCATGCGGCAAAGGTCGTGATTTGCCGGCATTTTGCAGCGTGTTAGCCGCTATCGCATCAGCAGGACGTCGCCCTGGTAAATTTCTTCCCGCCCGTCGGTAAACAGCACGACCGCGTGCCAAACGTACACCCCCGGCGGACCCGATTCGCCGTTCACGTCGCCCAGCCAGCCCTGCGCCGGATCGTTGAGCGGCAACTCGCGTTGTTCATAAATCAGTTTGCCAAAACGGTCGAACACCTGGAACACCGCAATGTGGCGAATACCAGCGCCGCCAAACAGCGTAAATCCGCGATTTTCAGGTGTTTGCCCTTCGGGCGCGAAAACATTGGGCGCATAGATGTCCCGGTGGCGGCCCACGGTCACCGTCAGTTCTTCGAGGGCCTTGCAGCCATTGAGATCGATGGCCGTGAGCTGGTAATGTGTGGTGAAAATCGGGAAGAGCACCGCCGTTTCGGGGTTGGGCGCCAGTACGGTGGCCGAGGGCGTCCAGAGCACGGTGTCGAGCGGTTTGTCGGCGCTCAATGTGAGCAACAGGCTGTCGCCGGTGAGCAAAGTTGTGTCTGGCCCGGCGTTGAAGGTAAATTGAAAACCCAGGGGCAAAATGACGGCATCCGTAACCCGGCAGCCGTTGGCGTCTTCCACGGTGAGAAAATGTTGTCCCGGCGGCACATTGGCCCAGGAAGTCTGGCTGCCAAAAGGGCCGGCATCGAGGCGTGTGAGGTAAGGCGGAACGCCGCCCTGGATATCGAGCAGATTGATTGCCCCGGTATTTTCGCCGAAACATTTTTCGCCGATGGCTTCCACTGCCGTTTGCAGGGGAGAAGGCGCTTCGAGGGTAGATGAAAACTCGATGGAGCAACCCCGGGAGTCGGTCACGGTCAGGCTGTAAGGCCCTGCACTCAGGCTGTCGGCAACAGGGCTGTTTTCGGTATTGCCCGACCAGTTGTAAGTATAAAACGGCGTACCGCCCGACACCTGGGCCTGCAGTTCGCCGTCGGCGCTGTTGGCGCAGGAGACGTCGTATTGGTTAAAATTGCCGGTTATGGCCATGCTGCCTTCCAGCGCCGAGGGTTCGCCGATAATGGCGTAAAGCACGGTATCGCGGCCCAGGTTGTCGACCACCGTAACGCGATAGGCGCCGGGACTCAGGTCGGCTACCGCTGCGACGGGCGAGCCGCTGCTGAGCACTCCGCTGCCCGAGGGGGCATTGGGCAGCCGAACCCACTGATAGGTGGCAGGAGCCGTACCGTCGATCAGGCCGATTTGCAGTGCGCCATCGGTAAAACCGAAACACGACACATCCGTGGCGCTCATATTCGCCAGGCGGAAAGGCTGTGCATGGAGCAGGGCAGGCAGCAAAAGCAGACCGATAAAAACAAGTCTCATGTCAGTTTTCAACCGAGGTTTGGAAGCGGAGGCAGATTATTCCCAGACACGTTGTTTGCGAAAAGCAACGCCCCGGAAAAAGGCAACCGGCGATCCGTCCTGTTTGCAAACGGTGATGGTATAATTGGAAATGCTGTTGCCCAGGTGGTCTTCCCGCGCGGTGGCGGTCAGCACATCGCCCGCGACAACCGGCGCTACGTGTTCGATACTGCAATGGATCGAAACCGACTGCCGGCCGTGCGAATTGCAGGCAAAAGCGAAAGTACTGTCGGCCAGTGAAAAAGTGATGCCGCCGTGGGCTACGCCGAATCCGTTCAGCATGTCAGGCCGCACCGTCATTTTCAGGGAGCAGGCGCCTGTTTCGACCGACACTAGCTCCATGCCCATCCAGCGGCTGAACGGATCGTTGTCGAACATCTTGTGGAAGATTTCCAGTGGCG
>JADZFP010000401.1 GCA_020849825.1 Saprospiraceae bacterium | reverse complement strand
CGTTGCCAGGAGTAATTACTTCACTTAATCAATTTTCCCAGTTCCCGCCACGTGATCAACTGGATATTCTCTTCCGCCAAGATTTTCTTACAGGTTTCCCCGGCAAAAAAATCAAAATCGGCCTGCCGCCACGCGGCGCCCCAGTCGGGGTGGTCGTAAGTCATGCCCTGCATTTCGGGGCCTTCGTAGGCCAGGTGCATCAGCAACACACTGACGCCGGGCTGAAGTTCGCGGAGCGTACGCTCATAATAGGCCGACATGCCGCCTTTATAGTCTTCGGGGCCGGCGGTTAGTACCCGGTCTACGACAACATCTTTATCCGTAAGGGTGATACCCGCGGCAGCCGGGAGTTGGGCGAGCATATCGCGGCCGAGCATTACGGGTATCTGGTAATCGCGGCCGAGTTTGAGGTAAATTTGGAACAATTCCGGGAGTGTAAAGAACAGGCAGCCCATGTGGCTGTCGAGGTGCGTGGGCTCGATGCCCATCGTTTTTGCTTTTTCAATTTGGGCGCGCAGTTCCAGTTCCACTTCTTCAGGGCGGGCACGGGCAGCAAGCGTTGCACAGCTTTCGTGGAAATAGCCGAGACTGTCCACGAGGCTGCTCACTGTACCCCGGGGCGCAGCGGGGCCCCATTTGTAGTTTTTCCATTCACTGGTAAGGGTCAGGTGCAGCCCCAGGTCGGCTTTAGAAAAATCGCGAAAAAAGAAGCCCACTTCAGGTAGCCAGGGACAGGGCACCATGATGCTGGCGGAATTGACCGCCCCGGAAGTCAGGGCTTCGAAGCTGGCCTGGTTTTCCGAATGCGACATTCCCAGATCGTCGGCGTGCAGGATCAGCAATTTGGTGCCGGCGGGATATCCGAGGCGTTCGGCCAGGGAAGGGGAAGATTGGGCGCTGCCGGCGTTCAGGTTTAACAGGTAGTATGCAACAAGCAGTAAAAAATGGCTTAGGCGTGAAAGCATGACTATTGGATGTATAAATATGTAATAGAAACTGGAATAAATCCCGTTCAAAAGTACACAAATCCGGCGCCTGCAGGCCGCACATTCCGGGGCTGCTGCCAACCCTCCAACCAGAAACCCTCTAACCTTCCAACCAGAAACCTTCTAACCTTCTTTACAACCAGCGCACCAACCCGAAATCCTGCCGGTGCGGCAACAAGGGGTGTTTGGGAAACATCCGGAAGCCGTACTCGAACACGCCCGCTGTTTTTGGCGTGATATCGCAGGAATAGGTGGCAAGAGCGCCTTTCTGGTGCTCCAGTTCCAGTTCGTTGGTGCCGATGAGTTCCAGTTCCGTTTCGGAAATACGACGGAAAAACACCACTTCCACGCCTACATCAGAGGAGCCGAGTTCGTGGAGTTGCAGGGTAATTGAAGCTTTGAAATTTTCGCCCAGCGGCAGCGAATGGTTGAAGGTGTCGGGCGCTTGCAAGTCGGTTAGTTCGATGGCATCCCAGGCACGGCGTAAACGGTTTTTCCAATCGACCAGGTCGAACAAGGCCGTGAATTTGTTTTTTTTGAGTTTTTGGCTGCGATTCCAAAGTTTGCCGTAGTAGCGCTCCTGGTAGTCATTGAGCATCCGGTTCATCACAAATTCGGGCGCTATGCCTGCGATAGTGTTTTTGATATGGCTCAGCCAGCCCTCGCTACTGCCGCCGGTACCGTTTCCGAAATAGGTGGGAATAATATCGCTTTCGAGAATATTGTAGATCGTCTCGGCGTCCAGTTCGTTTTGCAGATCCGGATCGGCGTAGGTGTCGTGTTCGGGCAGTGCCCAGCCGGCGCCGGGCCGGTAACCTTCGCACCACCATCCGTCAAGCACCGAGAAGTTCATCACGCCGTTCATCACAGCCTTCATACCGCTGGTACCGCTGGCTTCTTTGGGCCGGGTGGGGTTATTCAGCCAGATATCTACGCCTTGCACCAGTAGTTTAGCCATTTCCATACCGTAGTTTTCCAGGAAAATGACCTTGCCTTTGAAGAGCGGATTTTTTGTCGTGTTGTAAATCAAACGGATAAACTCCTGACCACCTTTATCGGCCGGGTGGGCCTTGCCGGCAAACAGGAACAACACGGGCCGGTCGGCATTATTAACCATCTCAGCCAACCGTTTTTCGTTGGAAAACAACAGTGTGGCGCGTTTATACGTGGCAAAACGCCGGGCAAAGCCGATAACCAGGGCATTTTCACGGATCGCGTTGACAATCTCAAAAATGCTGCGCGGGTTCTCGCCGCGGCGGGTCAGATCGGCGCGCAATTCAGTGCGCACCCAGTCGAGCAGGCGTTTTTTAAGCGCCAGGCGGATTTCGGTTATCTTATCGGCCGGCACCTTTTGGATTTTTTCCCAGTATTTTTTGTTGGTCTGGTCTTCCAGAAATCCTTTCCCAAATGTTTCGGTGTACAGTTCCAGCCACTCGCGGGCCACCCAGGTGGGAAAGTGTACCCCATTGGTAACGTAGCCGACGTGTGATTCGGCGTAGTGATAATCGGGATAAAGCTCGTTGAACATCTTCTGACTGACCTGGCCGTGCAGGCGGCTCACCCCGTTCACTTCCTGCGAGGTACGGAGTGCCAGATTGCTTACGGAGAATAACTCGTTGGGGTTATTAGCATCAAGTCTGCCGAAGGCCAGTAACTCTTCCCAGGAGATATCGAGTGCGAAGGTGAACTCAAAGAGGTAGTCGCGCAAGAGCGCTTCAGAAAAAGCGTCGTGTCCGGCGGGCACGGGGGTATGCGTCGTGAACAGCTGCGTGGCGCGTACGATTTCGAGTGCGGCATCGTAGGGCAGGGGTTTGTTTTTCAGGTAATTGCGCAGGCGTTCGAGGCCCAGGAAGGCCGCGTGACCTTCGTTGAGGTGGTAGAGGTCGGGGTCCAGGTCCATGGCTTTGAGTGCCCGCACCCCACCGATACCGAGCAGGATTTCCTGGCGCAGGCGATTTTCGTTGTCGCCGCCGTACAGTTGGTGCGTGATGGAACGATCCTCCCAGCGGTTGTCGTCGATGTCGGTATCCAGCAGGTACAGCGGCACCCGGCCCACGCTGAGTTGCCATACTTTGGCCCATACCGTGCGTCCGGCAAAGTTGACATGAATTTTGATCCATTCCCCACGTGCATCTCGCACCGGCGCGACGGGTAGTTGCGTAAACTTGGCCGCTTCCAGTTGGTGGATTTGTTCGCCGTGCAGGGAAATGGCTTGTTGGAAATACCCGTAGCGGTACAAGAGTCCGACGGCAATGAGGTTGGTATTGCGGTCGCTGGCTTCCTTCAGGTAATCGCCGGCGAGTATGCCCAGCCCGCCGGAGTACAGGCGTACGCTTTGGTGCAGGCCGTATTCCATACAGAAATAGGCGATCTGGGGTTGGGTTTTGGCCGGCGCTTTACCGATATAGTCTTCGAAATTTCGAAGCACCTGCTTCATCCGGGTCATAAACCCGGCATTGTTGAGCAGTTCCTGCGCCTTTTCGATACTGAGTTCGTCAAGCAGCGCCAGCGGGTTGTAGTTAACCGCTTCGAAACCCTTCGGGTCGATGGACCGGAATACATCGATGGCGTCGTGGTTCCAGGACCACCAGAGGTTGTGCGCGAGAGACAACAGCGGCGCAAGGCCTTCAGGTAGTTTGGGTTCTATAAAGATGCGCTTCAGTTTAGCGCCGTCTTGAGTCAGGTTGCCGACCATATGGTGGAGTTGAGTCATGTAGAATAGGTTGATGTTTTAGGGGGTTAGCAAGTTTCTGGCTAGATGGTTTCTGGTTACAGGAGGCCATATCAAACGGGATTAACCGGTTTTACCTCGGGCGCAAAAATACGTCGATTTACGGAAGGTTCGTGTAAAATTAACAAAAAGGGAGCCGAATTCGTGGCCGGGCATCGGCTTAAGTGGCCTTTTTTAAAGAAAATGAATAAGTTACGAGCGGGAAATCCGTTCTTTGTAAACAGAATTTTTTCCATCTGAAATTCGGAATTATGCAAAAAATGCTTGTCACCGGACTGCTGGCCTTGTTCTTATTTGCCTGTACGGACGCGCCCGCGCCCACTGCCAACACTACCACTGCCCTTACCGATACACTCTCCGCCGCACCGCAGGCAAACAGCGGGCAACGCGCGGCAGTTGCCCCGCCGCCACCGCTGCAAACCCTGCGCGGTAT
>JADZFP010000400.1 GCA_020849825.1 Saprospiraceae bacterium | reverse complement strand
GTAGTTCTCTATATGGATTGTTGATACGTACATTTATTAGTAATATTGATTGAAATACTGGCTATTCGTCATATTTGCTGCCAACTAAGGTTCCCCGTCACCCCCAATTTACAACCCGATTCACTTTATCACCCCTCCCATTGCGGCAAACCAACCCAAATAGCCTGGATAGCCGCAATAAATGCAAACAAAGAGTAACAAAAGAACAACCCTGCTCCGGCACACAAAGCGCCGGGACAGGGTTGTAACATATAGGCGGGAATACGGGGACACGTGTTTACATTCTGTTTTGGATTAGGCAAACTTACCGGAAGGAAATTGGATTTCCAAATCGTCTAAGGTGCTTTTTATTTATCCCGCCGCTTCTATCCCCCCATCGCCACCATCTCTCCCCAGGGCATCGCCTTCTCTAGTTGCCCCGCCAGCCGGTACAACACATCCTCTTCACCGAAGCGCCCCGTGAACATCACCCCGATGGGCAGGTTTTCCTCTTCGGTCCAGCCGGCCGGCACCGACATGGAGGGCTGGCCGGTGATGTTGGCAAAGGCCGTCCAGGGCATGTAGTGGTAGATTTTGTCGGCCAGCTGATTGATGGTGGAGCGGATGGCCTTGCCGAGGCCCAGGGTGTTGACGACGGCCATGAGCGCCTGCTCCGAGGCGCTGGTTTTGAGCGAACCGACGCGGATGGGGCGTAGGCCCAGCGTGGGCGTGAGCAGCAGGTCGTACTGCTCGTAGAAGCCGGCGATGCGGTGCGTGATCTCGGCCCAGCGCTGGCGGGCGTAGGCGAATTCCGCGGCGTTGTAGGAGCGCCCCAGCAGGTTGAAGGCGTAGGTCTGGGCTTCCACGTCGGAGGGGCGCACCTTGCGGCCCAGGTGGCGGCTCATGACCTCGAGTTCGGCGGCCAGTTCGGCGGCCACGATGACAAGGAACACTTCCGTGAGGTCTTCGCGTTGGTAGGGCAGGGCGCATTCTTCCACCATGTGGCCTTCGGAGCGCAGCACTTCCACGGCGCGGTGCAGGGCGGCCACACAGGCCGTGTCGACGCTCATGCCGAGCGTATGGGCGGCGGTGTAGCCGATGCGCAGCCGGCCGGGCGGGGTGCTCACTTCTTCGAGATAGGGGCGCTTCGGGGGCGCGATCTGGTAGGGGTCGCCGGGTGCGGCGCCCTGAATGGCGTCGAGGTAGGCGGCCGAATCGCGCACGCTGCGGCTCAGGCAGTTTTCCACGGCGGCGCCGTTCCACATTTCGCCGGTGATGGGCGCCCAGGAAACCCGGCCCCGCGAGGGTTTCAGGCCGAACAAACCGCAACAGGAGGCCGGTATGCGGATGCTGCCGCCGCCGTCGTTGCCGGTAGCCAGCGGCACGATGCCGGCTGCCACGGCTGCCCCCGATCCGCCGCTCGACCCGCCGGTGCTGTGCGCTGTGTTCCAGGGATTGCGGGCGGGACCGAAACGCTCGGGCTCGACGAAGGGCGTGATGCCGAATTCGGAGGTGTTGGTTTTGCCAAAAATGACCAGCCCCGCGGCTTTCATCTTTTTCACCGCAAAACTGTCGACTTTGGACACATAGCCGTCGTAGCCCTTGCTGCCGGTGTTCATGGGCGTGCCGGCCACTTCCATGCCGAGGTCTTTGACCAGAAAGGGCACGCCGGCAAACGGCGCGTCGCGGGGCGCCGTGCGCGCGGCCTCCTTGCCGTGGTCGTACAACTTGTGCACGATGGCGTTGAGGGCGGGATTGACTTCCTCGGCGCGGCGAATGGCAATGTCGAGCAGTTCTTCGGGGGTGACTTCGCCTTTTCTGACCAGTTCGGCCAGTCCAAGGGCGTCGTAGCGGCGGTATTCGTTAAAACTGAGCATGGCGTGCGCTGGGTGGTGCTGATGGGAAAATTTGGATGGTTACCGTTGCAGATGGGGCTTGGTTGGACAGGTTTTTATTAGACAGGATTTTTTATTAGACAGGATTTACAGGATTAACAGGATTATTAGCATAATGCGGCTTCGCCGCATGTCATTCATCCTGTTAATCCTGTAAATCCTGTCTAATAAAACCTGTCAAATAAAAAATCCTGTTATAACCCTATAAGGGTTTGAAACCCTTATAGGGGGGCTTATCGTTTTTCATACAAAAACTGCCTGTCCGGCTGCATCAAGGGGTGTCCGCCGCGAAGGCCGCCGTCTTCGAGGCGCAGTTCGAAATGGTCGAACGCGATCTCCACGATAGAAGGCGACAGGGTAAACTCGAAATGCCGGTCGGCGGGCTGCGCGACCTCGACCACACAGGGTATATTGGGCCACAACTGATGCAAGAGGTATATTTTCCGGATAGACTGGTCTGTGTCGAAATAAATCAATCCGCTGCTATTGCTTTCCGCCTGAAACAGTTGCCCTCCGGTCGTTTCGATCTGACACAGGACGTAGCCCAGAATGTCGCGATTGGCGTCGGTCACCTGAATCGCGATACCGGGCGCTTCGCCCTTCGCGCTTTTTTGCAACACAAAATCGGGCGCGGGTTTCGGCGGACTTTGGAGGATCAGGGTGTCGCCATTTTGCGACCAGCTGCCTTTTCCAAAGCGGTCGACGGCCCCATAGATGAAAAAGAAATCGAAACTGCTGTCTTCATTGATCCGGAAGCCAGAGGCCAGCTCCGGCACGCCGTTGAGGTAATATTCTCCGGTTGGCATTGACGAGGGTGTTTGTGCGAAAACCGACTGAACGGTGATCGCAAATAAAGTTATCAGGTTGAATGGTTTAATAATCATTCTTCTACCAGCGTGATCGCCTGGGTCGGGCAGCGCGGGACGGCTTCCTCCACGCGGGGCATGGCCTCGGCTGAAGGATATTCCTGGAGAATGTACAAGAAACCGTCGTCGCGCACTTCAAACACGTCGGGCGCGATGTCCATACAAATGCCGTTGGATTCGCAGGCATCGAAGTTGACCTCAATTTTGAAAGCCATATGTGATTTTTTACAGACAATAGTAGGGTTTTTGGTGCAATCGGGTAGGGGTTACGGGCTCATTTTCAGAAAAATATCGCCCCATGCCTGCCCGCCTGCCCGTACACTGACGCGGTATGCCCCATCCGGACAGTCGTCGAGGGAAAAACAGCAGGAGCGGGCCGCAGCGTCGGTGTTTTGGGTCGCTACGGGGCGGCCTTCCGGATTGAAGATGGCGATTTGCACGTTTCCGCGCGGGGTTTCAACTGGCCATTGCACGCAAATTTCCCGCACAGCCGGATTGGGTCGCAGGGTAAACCATTGTTGCGACGCCGGCTGCGAAGTAGCGGATGTTCCCGTCGGGTATTTCCAGATGCCGCCGTATGGCGAGGCTGCATAGAGCATTTCGTCGGCTGCCGCCAGTTCGCTGAACCGCAGATTGGGCGGCGGGCCGCAAAACAGTTGCCAGCTGTCGCCGCCGTCGCCGCTTTTGTAAATGCCGAGATAGTCGAGCGCGGCGTACAACAGCGTATCCTGCGCCACCAGCGCCTTCACGGTATAAGGCAGGTTGAACTCCTGGCTGTAATCGGGCAGGCCCAGGGGAACCGACCAGGAGTCGCCGAGGTCGTCGGAATACACCATGCCCGCCGGGGTAAAGGCGAACAAACGGCCGTTGAAATATTCCATACGGCCCGCGCCCACGAGCGGGTACACGAGTTCCCAGTTCGATCCTCCGTCGGCGGAGCGGACGATTCCGCGCTCGTCGTTTTCTTCGGCCAGGGCGAACAGCTGGTCGCCGGCAAAAGCGACGCCTGAAATGCCTTCAAAGGCGAAGGCGCTGTTGAAGGCCGTCCAGGACTCCCCGAAATTGTCCGACAGGAACACGGCATCGGCGCCCACCAGCACCTGATTGCCCCTGAGGGCCATTCTTTTTGCAGGAAAAGGGATAAAGGGCCCCGGCGGGCCGCCGTCGAACGGCGCCGTCCATTGTGCGCCCTGGTCGGTGGAGTACAAAAAACTGAACTGCGTCAGCGCGCAAAGGGTGTCGTTGCGGCGAAGCAGCTGAACGGTTGGGTTCAGCTGGCCGTCGTTGCTGGTAAAAGACCAGTTGTTGCCGCCGTCGGCGCTGCGCCAGAGCCCCCGGCCGTCGCCGGCCCAGAGCCAGTCGTCGCCGGCGGCCAGGGCTTTGATGTCGGCATTGTTCAGGCCGGTGTTCGACGGAGCGAGGTCACCGGCGCTGCCGGCGTTGGTGAAAAAGCCGACGCCGCAACCCGCCCCGAGCGTGGGGCCTTCCGCATCGAAATCGAACAGGACGGACGCGGGATTGACCGAAAAAGGCGTCCAGCTCAGCCCGTCGTCGGTGGAGAGGTACACGGTTGGGTCCCAGCCGGTCTGCCCGAAAAAAGCGACCAGCTGGCCGTCGTCGAGCCGCTCGATATGATGGAAATAATTGTTGCCGAACGGATTGCCGATCTCCTGCCAGTTCTGGCCCAGGTCGGTGGAGCGGTACAAAGGGAAATTCGGGCCGGAGGCCAGGATTGTATTGCCGTTACCCAGTCCGAAGCGAAAAACCGGAAGCAGGAGGGGCCCGTTCAGTTCCGTCCAGGCGCCGCCGCCGTCGCTGGAGTAAGCGCCGCCGTATCCCTGATTGTTGGCCAGTGCGATCGGGCCGTTCGACTGCAGGGAGTTGGCGGAAAAGCCCGGGTCGGTTACCGTCCATTCCTGGCCGTCGTTGGTACTGCGCAGCAATTGTTCGCCGCTCCATGCCAGCAAAACATTGCCGCTCCGGCAGATTTTATGGCGGTTGTAGGCCAGGAAGTACGTATTGATCAAACTGATCTGCCAGCTGTTGCCGCCGTCGGTGCTGCGGTAGAGCAGGTTGTTGACGTCGCTCAGGCCCAGCGGATCGAAACTGGGGGCGACGGCGCCAATCAGTATTTCACCGGGGTTAATTTCGATGGAATTCACCGTCAGGTCGGCGGGAATCCAGCCGGAGCGCTGCCAGTGCGCGCCCTGGTCGTCGCTGTGGTAAAGTCCGCCGCCTGTGCCGGCATACCAGAGGCCGTTGTGGGCTTCCAGGCTGTACACGACCCCGCCGTAGGGGCCGTCGAGGGGTTGCCAGCTGTTTTGTGCGAATGCGCCCGGTTGAACAATGGCCATCAACAGAAGGGGCAAAAAGCGCTCGATGATTTGCTTGAACATGGAATAAGTTGATTGGTGTGAAAGATAAAAGCAAACATAAACAAAAAGCGCCCTGCCATCCGAAGATGCAGGGCGCCCGGGAATACAGATTTTAGCGCATTACATATTGGCGATGATCTCGTCGCCGAATTCGGAGCATTTCAGTTTGGTCGCGCCTTTCATGAGGCGTTCGAAGTCGTAGGTCACGCGTTTTTTGCGGATCGACTTTTCGATGCCCTTGACGATGAGTTTGGCGGCTTTGGTCCAGCCCATGTATTCGAACATCATGACGCCCGACAGGATCACCGAGGAGGGGTTCACCACGTCTTTGCCGGCGTATTTGGGCGCGGTGCCGTGGGTGGCTTCAAAGATGGCGTGGCCGGTCAGGTAGTTGATGTTGGCGCCCGGCGCGATACCGATACCGCCGACCTGTGCGGCCAGGGCGTCGGAGAGGTAGTCGCCGTTGAGGTTGAGCGTGGCGATCACGTCGAAGTCTTCGGGGCGGGTGAGCACCTGCTGCAGGGTGATGTCGGCGATGGCGTCTTTGATGACGATGCCGGCGCCCGGCTTGCCGTCGGGGATTTTGCACCATGGGCCGCCGTCGATTTCCACGGCGCCGAATTCGTCTTTGGCGAGCTGGTAACCCCAGTCGCGGAAGCCGCCTTCGGTGAATTTCATGATGTTGCCCTTATGGACGATGGTGACGCTTTTGCGTTTGTTTTTGATGGCGTACTCGATGGCCGAGCGGATCAGGCGCTGGGAGCCCATTTTGCTCACCGGTTTGATGCCGATACCGACTTCGACGGCTTGTTTGCCGGCCAGTTTGGCCAGTTTGGCAAACTCGTTGGTTTTGTCGGCGGTGCCGAAACGCACTTTGCCGAAACCTTTGGGATCGAATTCAGCCAGGAAATCGAGGAATTTCTGCGCTTCGGGCGTACCGGCGGCGTATTCGATGCCGGCATAGATGTCTTCCGTGTTTTCGCGGAAGATTACCATGTCGACCAGGCCGGGCTGTTTGACCGGGCTGGGCACACCTTTGAACCAGCGCACCGGGCGCAGGCATACGTACAGGTCGAGGATCTGGCGCAGGGCCACGTTGAGCGAGCGGATACCGCCGCCTACGGGCGTGGTGAGCGGGCCTTTGATGGCGACTTTGTATTCATCAATCACTTTCAGGGTTTCGTCGGGCAGCCAGTTGCCGGTTTTGTTGTAGGCCTTTTCACCGGCCAGCACTTCCTGCCAAACGATTTTTTTCTTTCCGCCGTAGGCTTTTTCCACGGCGGCGTCGAGTACGCGCACCGAGGCTGCCCAGATGTCGGGGCCCGTGCCGTCGCCTTCAATGAAAGGGATAATAGGATTGTCAGGGACCTTCAGTTTGCCCCGTGAAATGGTGATTGCTGAACCAGTCATGGTAAAATTGGATAAAAGTGGAAAATATTAGGATGGAGGCTTCCCGGGTGTGTGCCTTTGGCGGCGGCAAAAATAGAAAGGGTGGGGGAGAACTTTGGCCCCGGAATCACAAGAATTCAGACATTTTTGAGACTTTCTTACATGTCAGGCCTGAAATTGTAGAAATATTATTTCACGCAAAGTCGCTAAGCGCGCAAAGAATTTACCCCTTGGCGGACTTTGCGGCTTTGCGTGAAACTTTATTCGCCAGGGTTGCGAGGCCGGCCTTATGATGCCAGCCGTTCGTCCAAAAACGCCAGCACCCGCCGCGTCGCGCCCCTGCTTTCCGTCAAATAAGTATGGATTGCCGCGACAGCCGCGCGATGCTTTTCCGGCTGCATCAACACGCGCAGCGCCGCTTCCAGTTCGTCCGCGCTGCCCACAGCAAAGCCGCCGCCCCGCGCTGCCAGTTGCCGCGCCTCTTCAAATTTGTGGTACTTCGGGCCGAAGACCACCGGCAGGCCCCAGGCCGCGGGTTCGAGGGTATTGTGAATGCCCCGCCCGAAGCCTCCGCCGATATAGGCGATCCAGCCGTAGCGGTACAGGGTATTGAGCATGCCGATGTTGTCGATGATCAGGAAACGGGCGGCCGCGGCTTCTTTTTCGCCACTTTGGGAATATCGCGCCACGAGGGCTTGCGGAAAAGCATTTTTCAGGCGGGTTTCCAGTTGCTGCACCTGTGCGGCGGCAGGTTCGTGGGGGGCGAATACCACTTTCAGGTCCTGAAATTCCGGCTTCGCCAGCGCTGCGATCAGCAAATCCTCGTCGGCCGGCCAGCTGCTGCCCACGATCAGCGTCGCAGGCGCACTGGCGCTGAACTGCGCCACGAGGGCGTTGGCCGGCGCCGTTTCGGCAATTTGCAGCACCCGGTCGACCCGTGTATCGCCGGCCACTTCCACCGCTTCGATACCGATGCCGCCCAGCAAGCGGGCCGAGGCTTCATTTTGTACAAAAAAGCGGTCGAAACACCCCAGCATTCGCCGCCAAAAGCCGCCGTACCACCGGAAAAAAGCTTGGTCGGGGCGAAACAGGGCGGAGATCAGCACCGTGGGCGTCTGTCTTTTTTTCAGGGCAAACAGGTAGTTGGCCCAAAATTCATATTTGACAAAAACCGCCGCATCGGGCCGGATCAGGTCGAGCCAGTCGCGGGCATTGGCCGGCGTATCGGCGGGCAGGTAGGCGATAAAATCGGCGTGCGGGTAGTTTTTTCGGATTTCGTAGCCCGAAGGCGAAAAAAAACTCAGCACGATCTGCCAGTCGGGGTGTTGCTGCCGGAACCCTTCGATTACCGGGCGGCCTTGTTCAAATTCGCCCAGCGAGGCGGCGTGCACCCACAATACGCGGCTTTTTTTCTGAAAATCAGCGCGATAGCGGCTGCGCCAGTTGCGCCGCCCGTCGACCCATTTGCGGGCTTTGGGGACAAACGGCGCTGCCAGCCGAATGCCGAACAGGAAGAGCCGGATAAAGAAATTGTACAACATTAATAAAAAATCTTCTCCGGCGCGCCGTAGTAGAACGGCAGCGTCCAGCTGGCCCGGATGCCGAAACGCAGGTCGAGGCGTTTGCCGTCGAGCGGGCGCATGTCGTTAAAATCCCAGCTTCGGCGCGATTGGGTGAAGCCCTGGTTGAGTTCGAAGCCGATCATCCAGTTGGCGCGCCGGTTGGCGGCGAGGTTTTGCCAGCCGACAAACTGGTTGAGCGCCAGCCCCGAACAGCGGCGGTCGTAGCCTTTGAGGTAGTCGCCGGTGAGTTGCGTGACGCTGCGGGTATCGTCCTGCACGCGGATTTTATGGTACATCCAGCCGGCGCCGAGGGTCAGCCGGAGGCCGCAGCGGCTTTGCGCCTTGTTTTTTACCGTAAAAAGCCGGCCCACCGTGCCGCCGAAGTACATGCCCCGTTCGCGCAGGACCACCGTGGCGACAGTGCGGTCGCTGCCGATGATATCGCCCTCGGGCGTGCGCAGGATGGCCAGCGGGTCTTCCTTTACGTCCTGCCCGAAAATAAATTGACTTTCCAGGCCCAGTGCCCAATTGCCGGCGCTCAGCAGTTCCAGTCCGCCACCGACGGCGCCATTGTTGCCAAAGCGGTCGGCCAGCTCACCGCCGGGCCATTGGTAACCGCCGGAAACGTGCAAAAGAATCGCTTTACCTTTGTTGCGCGGCTCTTGCGCGGGCGGGTGTTCGCGAAATTTTTGTGCCTGGGCCATAAAGCCGCCCAGCAGGCAAATCCATAAAAAGTATAATCTGATCGTCATGGTATCTGATAAAACGCCTGAGACAAAGAATACATCCGGTCGCATAAGCGCCGGCAAAAATAACAGCTTCCGTCCCCTTACGCCTGCCTTGCTGGCGAACATGCGGGACATAGTGAGCGAACCCTTCCTGCTGACGGACGAAACCGCCCGCCGCGACCACGGACACGACGAAACCGAAGACCTGCTCTTCTGGCCCGACGCCGTCGCTCTGCCGGCCAATACGCAGGAGGTCAGCGCTCTCCTGCGGCTTTGCCATGCAGAACGAATTCCGGTCACCATTCGCGGCGGCGGCTCCGGACTCGCCGGCGGCGCCTTGCCGGTGGCGGGCGGACTGGTGATTTCCATGAAACGCTTCGACCGGATCATTCAGATCGATGAACGCAATTTTCAGGTGACGGTGGAGCCGGGCGTCGTCACCGAAGTGTTGCAAAATGCCGTGAAAGACAAGGGTTTGTTTTATCCGCCCGACCCGTCGAGCCGCGGACTGAGTTTTATCGGCGGCAACGTCAGTACCAATGCCGGCGGCCCCAAAGCCGTGAAATACGGCGTGGTGAAAGACCACGTACTCAACCTGGAAGTCGTACTGCCCGGCGGCGACGTGATCTGGACGGGCGCCAATACCCTGAAAAACTCGACCGGCTACAACCTCACCCAGCTCATCGTCGGCAGCGAGGGCACCCTTGGTGTGGTGACCAAAATTGTGCTCAAACTACAACCGCATCCCACCCAAACCCTGCTCATGCTCGTGCCCTTCCGTTCGGCGGAAAGCGCCTGCGCGGCTGTTGCGGCGATCTTTCAGGCCGGCGTGACGCCTTCCGGACTGGAGTTTATGGAGCGCAACGCCATCGACTGGGCCGTGCGTTACGTGGGCGAAACCCCGGTGCCCATCGACGACGCCGACGCCGCGCATCTGTTGATCGAAGTGGATGGCTTTCATGTCGACAGCCTGATGGCCGATTGCGCCACGATCACCGAAGTGCTGGAAAATTTCGATTGCGGCGAGATCTTTTTTGCCGACAACGACGCCCAAAAAACCGCGCTGTGGAAACTGCGCCGCAACGTGGCGCATGCCGTGAAAAGAAATTCGGTGTACAAGGAGGAGGATACCGTGGTGCCCCGCGCCGAATTGCCGGCTTTGCTGAAAACCGTCAAGGACGTCGGCCGTAAATACGGCTTCGAATCGGTGTGCTACGGCCATGCCGGCGACGGCAACCTGCACGTCAACATCCTG
>JADZFP010000399.1 GCA_020849825.1 Saprospiraceae bacterium | reverse complement strand
TTGTACGGTCTGAACGTTCCGCAACCGCTCGAGGGCCGCGAATACCATTGGCCGGAAGTGGTCAATGCATCGTCGGCTTATTTGATGCGTCGTTTTTTCCCGACTGCCGAAGATGATCTTTTTCAACAAATCAGCATTCTGGAAACATCCAACGAGAGCAAATATCGCGCCGAAGTGAGTGCAGAAGTGTTCGACCGCTCCAAAGCCCATGGCCAGGCCGTTGCAGCAGCTATTTGGGAATGGTCGAAAACCGACAATATCGGTCACGATGCCTACCTCGATCCGTTTGGCAACTACGACTGGCAAGCCCATTTCGATGGCGACGGCGACTGGATTCCCACCTATCCGGGTCCGGGAGAGGGCGTGTTTCCGTACTGGGGCGAGGTGCGCACTTTTGCTTTGCGCAACGACCAACGCCTTTGCCGCCCGCCATTGGCATTCAGCGAAGCGCCCACCTCCAAATTGTACGCCCAAGCCCTCGAAGTGTATTCCATGAACACGCCTTCGCAAGCCTATGCCGACGAATGGGTGGGCGAATTCTGGAGCGACGACTTGCTGGACCTGACTTTCAGTCCGCCGCCCCGATGGATCGCTATTGCCAACCAGGTGTACGAGCGCGAAAAACCGGATCTCCAGACCGCGGTGGTCAGCAACGCCAAGGTAGGCATGGCACTCAACGATGCCGGCGTAGGCGCCTGGTATTCAAAGTATTACTACAACGTAGAGCGCCCCGAAACGTATATCCGCCGGGTGATCGACCCCAACTGGCATACCAATCTGGACAATCCGATCAACGGCGACAAAGGTATTACGCCCTCTTTCCCGGCCTATCCTTCCGGTCACGCCACTTTTGGCGCTGCCGGCGCCGAAGCCCTGGCCAGCATGTTCGGTTATTCGTACTCGATGACCGACCGCTGCCACGAGTTCCGTAACGAATTCCTGGGTATGCCGCGCACTTTCAGCAGCTTTTACGAGATGGCCCAGGAAAACGGCTGGTCGCGCGTGCCGCTCGGCGTGCACTTCCGAATGGACTCCGAAGAAGGCGTTCGTTTCGGTACGGAAATCGGCCGGCTGGTGAATAGTCTGCCCTGGAAGAAATAAGGGAGAATAGCGTTTTTTTTCGTTTTTTTGCGCTGAAAAGAGGTTGTCTCAAAAGTCTGGCTACTCAGGAAGACTGGTGAGGCAACCTCTTTTTCTTGTCAACTTCTTCTTCAACGCTAATTCATCATGAAAAGCAGTTATTTAATCGCCGCTTTGTTGGCCCTGTCCGGTTTATTCCTCATCACTTCCTGCAAGGACAAACCCCAGGAAATACCGCCCGATCTCAATCTGGTATCGCAGTACGATTATCAGGTCGTATATGACTGGAACAAACTTTACCTGGAAATAGAGCGGTACGCCGCCGGCTACCGGCCCTGTGCAACCGCCCGTTCGCTTGGTTACCTGGGTTTTGCCGCCTATGAATCCTGTGTCAGCGGCATGCCGGAGTATCAGTCGCTGGCGCCGTATTACAACGGCCTGACGATACCGCCCGTTCTGGAAGGGGTGAAGTACCACTGGCCAACGGTCGTCAATGCTTCCTATGCCTTCCTGCTGTCGAAGTTTTTTAAAAATGAAGCACCCGACCGCTTCGATCAAATCGCCACACTTGAAAACGCCAACAACGCGGCCTACAAATCGGAGATCAGCGCCGAGACGTTCCAGCTATCTCAAAATTACGGTCGCGCCGTAGCGGCTGCCATTTGGGAGTGGTCGAGAACCGACGATATTGCTCACGATGCCTACCTCGACCCATTTGGCAACTACCAATGGCAAAACCACTTCGACGGCAATGGCGACTGGAAGCCCACCTTCCCGGGGCCGGGAAAAGGCCTGTATCCGTACTGGGGACAGGCACGGACATTTGCCCTTTCGGAGAGCGATAAACTCTGCCGCCCACCGGTTCCATTCAGCCAGAATCCGCAATCCGCCATGTATGCGCAGGCACTTGAAGTGTATGCGCAAAACACACCTTCTTTTTCCTATGAAAATGAATGGGTTGCCGAGTTCTGGAGCGACGATCTGCTCAACCTGACATTCGGGCCGCCGGCCCGTTGGATCTCAATTGCTAATCAGGTGTTCCAAATGGAAAATGCCAATCTGGAAAAAACCATCGTGGCTAATGCAAAAGCCGGTATGTCTTTAAATGACGCAGCGGTTGGGGCCTGGTATTCAAAATACTATTATAATACAGAACGCCCTGAAACATACATCCGCCGCGTGATCGACCCCAACTGGAAAACCAACCTGAACAATCCGCTGAACGGCGATCAGGGGATAACGCCTACATTTCCGTCATACCCGTCCGGGCATGCTACTTTCGGCGCCGCGGCAACAGAAACACTTACCAGCGAATTCGGATTCGCCTATTCGATGACCGATCGCTGCCACGAGGGCCGGATCGAGTTTCTTAGCACGCCACGCACATTCAGCAGTTTCTACGAGATGGCCGCCGAAGATGCCTGGTCGAGGGTACTGCTGGGCGTACATTTCCGCATGGACTCCGAGGAAGGCGCGCGTTTTGGCGCTGATATAGGCAGAAGGATCAACGACCTGCCCTGGAAAAAATAAATGACGAATAATTTTTAAGCACTTTTTAAGGCCGAATTAAAGCCGCATTAAGCCCTCTTTGTCATTATGGCCTGACCTTTGTGGAATCAAAGTCAGAACATTAGTTAACCAAATATCCTTCTTTTTATGCGAATGTTGAAAAACTACTCTTTAATCCTGTTGGGCTTTTTTATGACAGCCTTACTGGTTACCGCTTGTAAAGATAACCCTCAGGATACCACTCCTGGCGACCAGAATCTGGTTTCCAACTACGACTACAAAGTCGCCCACGGCTGGAACAATCTTTTCCTCGAACTGGAACGTTACGCCGCTGGCTATCGCCCCGGTCCTGCACCCCGCGCACTGGCCTACATGGGCTTCTCGGCCTATGAAGCCTGTGTAAGTGGAATGCCGGAGTACCAGTCGCTGGCCAACCTGTATCCGGGTCTCTCGATCCCGCAAGTACAGGAAGGCGCCGAGTACCACTGGCCTACGGTGGTGAATGCTTCCTACGCTTACCTGATGGACAAACTCTTTGTCAATGCCGACCCGAGCCGCTTCGCGAAAATCGCCGCACTGGAAAACACCAACAACGCTACCTACCAATCACAGGTAAGCGCTGAAGTGTTCCAGCGTTCCCAAAACCACGGCCGCGCCGTAGCTGCCGCCATGTGGGAATGGTCCAAAACGGATGCGATTGGACACGACGCCTACCTCGATCCGTTTGGCAACTACGTTTGGCAAGACCACTTCGACGGCAACGGCGACTGGGTGCCCACCTACCCCGGTCCCGGCAAAGGTATGTTCCCCTACTGGGGCCAGGTGCGCACGTTCGCCCTGCCTGACGGCGAAAAACTGTGCCGCCCGCCGCTGGCTTTCAGCGAAAACCCACAATCGCAGCTGTACGCCCAGGCACTGGAAGTGTACGCACAAAACACCCCGGCGCAATCCTTTGAAGGCGAATGGGTAGGTGAGTTCTGGAGCGATGACCTCCTCAACCTGACCTTCTCTCCTCCGCCCCGGTGGATCGCTGTTGCCAATCAGGTGTATGAACTGGAAAACGCCAACCTGGAAAAAACGATCGTTACCAACGCCAAAGTCGGTATGGCCCTCAACGACGCCGGCGTAGGCGCCTGGAACTCGAAATACTACTACAACGTCGAGCGCCCGGAAACTTACATCCGCCGCGTAATCGACCCGAACTGGCACACCAACCTCGACAACCCGATCACGGGCGACAAAGGCCTTACCCCCTCGTTCCCGGCATATCCCTCCGGCCACGCCACTTTTAGCGCTGCCGGCGCGGAAGCCCTGGCCAGCGAATTTGGTTATGCCTACTCCCTGACCGACCGCTGCCACGAAGGCCGCACCGAGTTTATCGGCACCCCGCGCACCTTCGGCAGCTTCTACGAAATGGCTCAGGAAAACGGCTGGTCGCGCGTGCCGCTGGGCGTACACTTCCGCATGGACTCGGAAGAAGGCGTTCGTTATGGCACGGTCATCGGCCGTCACGTAAACGACCTGCCCTGGAAAAAGTAATTTTCAATCTCTTTATGCCATAAAAAAGAGACCGTCGCCGGCGGCGGTCTCTTTTTTCATTATACCTGCTTTCATATGCGCCTCCAGCAATTTTATCAATTCAGTATTTCTATTCTTGTTCTGCTGTCGCTTGGATTTATAACAACCGGATGCAACAGCGATATGCCCGCTAAAAACGTCACTCCGCTGGAAAAAATCGACTATTTCGATACCAAAGCGATAAAGCGTAAATACTACGTAGTTGATGGCCGCAAAGAAGGAAAAATGATCGAGTATTATCCCGACGGAAAAGTGAGAGCCGAACGCAATTTTAAAAATGACCTCGAAGAAGGCCGCACCGTTTATTATTTCCCCAGTGGAAATATCCGCGAGGTGCAACATTTCATGGCCGGCGAAAAAAACCTGGGCGATACCCTGTGGTACGACTCGGGTGAAATTCAGTTTACCGCCGATTTTAAAAACAGCAGAAAAACAGGGTTCTTCCGCAAATGGTCCAAAGAAGGTGAAATCGTGATTGAAGCGGAGTATTTTCAGGATTCACTCGTGAAAGTACATAAAGGCCTTTTTCACAAAGGCGAAGCCATGGAGGTCGATACCGTGAAGAAAGTTTATCCCGCTACCCCGGAAAATGCTTCCGGCGGTTAGAACGAATCTTTTTAAGGGTGTATTAAACCAGTTCTAATTCCATTTTAAGTTAAATCCGGCTACCCGGCCTGTCCTTTGCTGCCGTATCGCCTTATGAAGAAACTGCTATTTATTACGACTATCTGCTTGTACTCAAGCACCCTGCTCGCGCAATCTCCCGAAGATTCCATCCAACTGCGCGAAGTCTCTATCCGCACCCAGCGACTGACCATCGAACGCCTGCCGCCCGTTCAGGGCACCTACATCTGGGCAGGTAAAAAAAGCGAGGTCATCAGTATGGACAATACCGACGCCAACATCGCTGAAAAAACCGCTCGCCAGATTTTCTCCAAAATACCCGGCGTATTTGTGTACGACATGGACGGCTCCGGCAATCAGGTCAATATTTCCACCCGGGGCCTCGACCCGCACCGGGGCTGGGAGTTCAACGTACGCACCGACGGCATCATCACCAATTCCGATATGTACGGTTACCCGGCCAGCCACCTGAGCATCCCCATGGAAGCCATCGGACGGATCGAACTGGTGCGCGGTACCGGAGCCCTGCAATACGGCGCACAGTTTGGCGGCATGCTCAACTACGTGCTTCGCCAACCCGATACCACGCGACAAATCGGCCTGGAATCGATCAATTCGGTAGGTTCCTACGGCTTGCTGAGCACCTACAATGCCGTCGGCGGCCGTATCGGACGACTCGACTATCAGGCGTATTACAGCAAACGCGTCTCTACCGGTTATCGAGACAATGCCGAATCGGACTTCGACGGGCAGGGGCTGATGCTCCGTTACCACGTTAATGACCGTCTGTCGCTTCGCGCCGAATTCCTGCGCTCCCAGTATATCTACCGCCTTCCGGGCGCCCTGACCGACGCGCAATTCGAAGCCAATCCGCGCCAGTCGACCCGCTCCCGCAACTTTTACAGCCCGGAAATATACGTGCCGTCGTTTACGCTCGACTGGCGCATCGGCAACCGGACCAGTCTGCGCTGGACAGCCTCGGCCGTACTGGGCTACCGCAACAGCGTCATGTGGGACCGCCCGGCCAACGTGAAGGATACCATCAACGCCGCTTCGCTGGCCTACAATGCCCGCCAGGTCGACATTGACAATTTCAACAGTTACACCACAGAGTTGCGAATATTGCGCCACTACGACTTGCTGGGCAATACCTCTACCCTCGCCGTCGGCGTGCAGTACATGCACAACGACCTGAACCGCCGACAACTCGGCACCGGCACCACGGGCAGCGATTACGATCTGAGCGTGGATGCCAACGGTTTCCGGCGCGACTTGTGGTTGCGCAGTCGCAATGTTGCGTTTTTCCTCGAAAACAAATTTCAACTGACCCGCTCGCTCTCCCTGAGCCCGGGCTTTCGCTACGAATCAGGCCATTCCAAACTTTCCGGCAAAACCACGTATTACGACCCGCAGGAACTGCTCAACACCATTGAGCACAATTTCCCGCTTCTGGGCGTCAATATGGAGTATCAAATCAGCGAAAACCAGACATTTTATGCCGGATGGTCGCAGGCTTACCGCCCGGTCATCCTGAAAGATATTATTCCGGCCAATATCTATGAACAGGTAGATAAAGACCTGGAAGATGCTTTCGGATACAACCTCGAACTGGGCTGGCGTGGCAGTACCCGCAATTTCAAATGGGACATCAGCGCTTTCGCCCTGCAATACAACAACCGCCTGGGCAACCTGGCCGAGTACGACGAAAACCGCGACACTTTTGTGCTTTATCGCACCAATATCGGCGATGCCCGCACCCTGGGGCTCGAACTTTTTGCAGAATACGGCTTTTACCTGACCGACGAAGTCCGGGTCAATATTTTCAGCTCGACTTCCTGGTTCAACGCCGAATACCTGGGCGATTCCCTGCGCGCCAGCAGCCGTGAAAACCGCGGCATAAAGGGCAACCGCGTCGAAAGCGTGCCGGAATGGATCAGCCGTAACGGCCTCAATGTGCGGTATAAAGAACTCAGCGTTTCGCTTTTGTACAGCTATACCGCCGAATCGTACGCCGACCCGTTTAATACGAAAGAACCTTCGGCCAATGGCGCCGTTGGTTTGGTACCCGCTTCTGGCTTGCTCGATCTGAATGCCACCTGGCGGAGTTCCCCGCAACTCACGCTGCGTTTGAGCGCCAGCAACCTGCTCGACGAACAATATTTCACCAAACGCCCGACATTCTACCCCGGCCCCGGCATCTGGCCTTCCGACGGGAGAAGCTTTGTAGCGACAGTTGCAATTCGCCTTTGAAAAATCCCTGTAGACCATAAAAAAAGGCGCAAGGCAGAAGATTCTGCTTTGCGCCTTTGCTGTTTGTTCGACCGGAAAATTACTGCTCGAACGGAATGATCAGTTCCTGACCGACTTCGATGCGATCCGGATCGTCGAGGATCGAGCGGTTGGCTTCGAAGATTTGCTTGTATTTCATCATATCGCCGTAGAAATGCTTAGCGATTTTGCTCAGCGAGTCGCCTTTTTCCACCGTGTATTTGGCGAAGTAGGCCGTCTGGGCAACTCGGATATCGGCTACGATATCATTCGGGTTGTCGCCGCCCACTTCTTTGATGCGGTCCCAGATTTGGTTTTTTTCGTATTGAGTATGGACAGTACCGGTAACTTTCAGTACGCCGTTTTCTTCCATGACGGAGCCGTTTTGAACATCCAGATTGGAAGCGAAATCAAGAACGGGCTGGTACTTGGCTTGAACAGACATAGATTTTATTGTTTTGCGTGAAAAAATGGTGGTTTCGGCAAAATTAGCGACTTCCGCGTTATTGCGCCTTCCAGACGAAGAAAGACTGGAAAAGTAACGTCGATTTAACCCGGTTTCAGTGCAATTTTTTTTCGGCTCGCTGCTTCGATACGATGGGTAATTTTCACCTTTACAGGGTTATTTCATTATTAAAACCCATCTACTCGTATGAAAAAACTCTTGCTGGCCGCGACAGTGCTTATCGCCTGCTCCTGCACCGTTTCCGCTCAAATGATCGATTATCACTGGGATACCCACGGCGTAGGATTTTCCATTCCGCGCGACTTCACGATTACAACCAACAACTCGGAGGAGTTCAGCGCCGAAAACGGTTCGATGGCCCTTTCCATCCTGCCTTTTCAGGATGAAAACGTGACCAAAGACAACCTCGCGGAGGCGGTTGTGGCCATGGCGGTCGAACTGGAATACGATTCCGTGGAGGCCGCCGACGAAGCCGATGTCGACGACTTTACGGGGTACTACGTCAAAGGAACCAAAGATGGCGTCAATGCCCTGATCGTGGCGTTGCTCGACCGCGAAAGCAGTACAAATCTGCTGGTCGTCATCGCTTACGAAAACGGTAAGGAAAGCAAGGCTATTGAAATCGCCAACAGCTTCTACGCCTACGATTAACGCTTGTCAGAAGCCAGGCCTTTCCGAAGTCCGACTGTCAGAAGTTGCATTTTTCTTTCCGCGATAACGGCGGCGGGAATTGCGTCTTCTGTTGTCGGACTTTTCTTTTGGCGGCTGTGCTGCTGGTGCGTTAACTTTCGGCCGGGGCGGGGCACTCTTCTTTTCCGGCGGAACGACCGGGGCGATGGGCGCCGAGTCGGCGCCGGGCAAATAGTCGGATACCGCCACGGGTATACTTTTCCCGATTAGTTTCTGAATATCGCGCACGTAGGGTCGCTCTTCGGCGTCGCAGAAAGAAATCGCCGTACCGCTGGCGCCGGCCCGGCCGGTTCGGCCAATGCGGTGCACGTACGTTTCGGGGATATTCGGCATTTCGTAATTCAGCACGTGGGTAAGATCGTCGATATCAATCCCCCGGGCGGCGATGTCGGTGGCGACCAGCGCGCGGATCTGGCGTTTTTTAAAGGCATTCAGCGCATTCTGGCGGGCATTCTGTGATTTGTTGCCGTGAATGGCCTCGGCGCGGATGCCGGCGGCATTCAGGTCTTTGGCCACCTTGTTGGCCCCGTGTTTGGTTCTGGTAAACACGAGCACTTCCGGGATGGCCGGGTTTTGCAACAAGTGGATCAGCAGCCCTTTTTTGTCCTTTTTTTCAACAAAATAAAGGCTTTGCCGCACTGTTTCGGCTGTCGACGACACAGGGTCGACCGACACTTTTACCGGCTGTGACAAAATATTGTCGGCGAGTTTCTGGATCTCCGGCGGCATGGTTGCGGAGAAAAACAGGGTCTGTCGTTGCTTCGGCAACAGGGCGATCACCTTGCGCACGTCGTGAATAAAACCCATGTCGAGCATGCGGTCGGCTTCGTCGAGGACGAAAATCTCGATTTGACGAAGATTGATAAAACCTTGTTGGATCAAATCGAGCAGGCGGCCGGGCGTCGCGATGAGTATATCGATCCCGCGCTTCAGTTCTTCGACCTGTTTTTGTTGTGAAACACCGCCAAAAATCACCGTGTGCCGCAGCCGGATAAAACGGCCGTAGGCGGTAAAACTATCTCCGATCTGGATGGCCAGTTCGCGGGTGGGTGTCAGGATCAGCGACCGACTCTGACGCAGGGGTTGGCGCTTCTCCGAACTGGTGGTGATCAGATTTTGCAGAATCGGCAGGGCAAATGCAGCCGTTTTTCCGGTGCCGGTTTGGGCGCAACCCAATAAATCCCGGCTTTTTAATGTGTGAGGGATGGATTGAGCCTGGATGGGGGTCGGCGTGGAATAGCCTTCCATGGCCAGGGCTTTTTGAATAGGTTCAATGAGGTTTAAATCCTGAAAAGTCATATAGTATTATTAAACAAAAAAAATCGCGGCCGGCAAACCTGCCTCCGCGCAATTGAGGGTTGTTTTGGGGGAATCGGTGCAAAGGTAGGCTAATTAACGGAGATTTGTCAAAAATCAATCCGGGCCTCCCGCTAATACCGTTTTACCGACTCCAGAATGTAAGGTGGCCGGTTCTTGATCTCCGTATAAATATTGGACAGGTAGATCGACATTACGTACAAATTCAGGCAGGTAATGGCGAAAAATACCGAAATAATCACCACCAGAAAGGCCCAGCCGCTCAATGCTTCCTGATAATCGCCGAAAATATCGACCCGCGTGAGTTTGACTTTTACGGCATTGAACACGGCTGTTCCGGCCACAACGCAGGAGAACAGAAATATCCAGAGCATCAGGCTGCGCAGGAAGGTTGTAAACGACGTGACCGCCACGAGCGAGGCCCTGAACTGCTCCCCCCAACTCGTGCCCGCGTCGGGAAAAAGTGGCTCTTCCACGTCGATGGCCGTGGTATTGTAGCCTACGAGGGCATAAATGGCTTTCAGGTAATGGCTGTTTTCGCGCAAGCGAAGCAATGAATTCAAGGCCCTCCGGCTGATGAGCCGGGTATGGTGTGCGCGTGGATCGAGCCGAAGCCCCGAGTAGCGCCGCATGATGCCGTAAAAGGCCCGGTACAACAGGCGTTGTAAAAAAGGCTGCCGGCGTTCCCGTGCGCGGAGGTAAACGATGTCGAAGTGCTCCCGGCTTTTTTCCCACATCCGGGTGACAAGCTCCGGTTTGTGGACAAAATCGAACTCAAAAACCGCCACATAATCGCCGTTGGCCCGGTCGAGGCCCGCCAGCAAGGCGTTGTCGCGACCGGTGCGCGTACTCAGGTTGAGCAAAAAAATATTTTGCCGCAAAGCCTCCGGCAGGGGTCGGATCGCCGCGTCCACGAGCGCCTGGTCGAGGTGATTGTTGACGATCACGAACTCAAAATCCGAAAAATTGGCCAACAACTCGGCATGAAGGCCCGTAAGCCAGGCGGGCAATTCACGAATGTTGTGCGGGGTCTGGAGCACCCCCACAATAGAGAGAAAGGAATGGCG
>JADZFP010000398.1 GCA_020849825.1 Saprospiraceae bacterium | reverse complement strand
TATAAGATAGAATCGACAACAGCGAACAGAAAATAGACATTAGCCACCAAGATTGTAATTTCATAACCAAACACTACATGTTCCGCCTATACTGCCCACCCACCTCATACAAGGCATGCGTAATCTGCCCCAACGAACAGGTTTTCACGGCCTCCATTAGTTCGGCAAACACGTTTTCGTTGTGTACTGCGGCCTGTTGCAGACGGCGCAGGGCCTCCGTCGACTGCCGCCGGTTTGTCGCGTGCAGATTCCGCAGGGTTTGAATCTGGTCTTCCTTTTCCGCTTCCGTGGCGCGAATTACCTCTCTGGGCAGGATCGTCGGTGAACCTTCTTTACTCAAAAAGGTATTGACGCCCACCAGGGGCAGTTCGCCGGTGTGTTTCAGCGTTTCGTAGTACAGGCTTTCTTCCTGGATTTTACCGCGCTGGTACATGGTTTCCATGGCGCCCAGCACGCCGCCGCGTTCGGTGATGCGGTCGAATTCGGAGAGAACGGCCTCTTCCACCAGGTCGGTCAGTTCCTCGATGATAAAGGAGCCCTGCATGGGGTTTTCGTTTTTGGCCAGTCCGAGCTCGTGGTTGATGATGAGCTGGATGGCCATGGCGCGGCGCACCGATTCTTCGGTGGGCGTGGTGATGGCCTCGTCGTAGGCGTTGGTATGCAGCGAGTTGCAGTTGTCGTAAATGGCGTACAAGGCCTGGAGCGTCGTGCGGATGTCGTTAAAAGCGATCTCCTGGGCGTGCAGGGAGCGGCCGGAGGTCTGGATGTGGTATTTGAGCATCTGGCTGCGCGGGTTGGCGCCGTATTTCCAGCGCATGGCCTTGGCCCAGATGCGACGCGCGACGCGGCCGATGACGGCGTATTCGGCGTCGACCCCGTTGGAGAAGAAGAAGGAGAGGTTGGGCGCAAAATCATCGACCCGCATGCCGCGTGAAGCGTAGTACTCCACGAACGTGAAACCGTTGGCCAGCGTAAAGGCCAGCTGGGTGATCGGGTTGGCGCCCGCCTCGGCGATGTGGTAGCCGGAGATGGAAACGGAGTAGAAGTTGCGGACCCTGTTTCTGATAAAATAGTCCTGCACGTCGCCCATCACGCGGAGGCTGAATTCCGTGGAAAAAATGCAGGTGTTTTGCGCCTGGTCTTCTTTCAGAATATCGGCCTGTACGGTGCCGCGTACCGACTGGAGGGCTTTGTTTTTGAGGGTTTGGTACACATCGGCCGGCAGCACTTCGTCGCCCGTGAGGCCGAGCAGGAGGATGCCCAGGCCGTCGTTGCCTTCCGGCAATTGGTCGGCGTTGTAGCGGGGGCGGGGCAGGCCGCGGTCGTCGTATTTTTCCTTCAATTTGGCCTCAACGAGGTGTTCCAGGCCGTTTTCACGGATGTAGCGCTCGCATTGCTGATCGATGGCGGCGTTCATGAAAAAAGCGGCGACCGTGGCGGCCGGGCCGTTGATCGTCATCGACACCGAGGTTTTCGGGTCGCAGAGATCGAAGCCGGAGTAGAGTTTTTTGGCGTCGTCGAGGCAGCAGACCGACACGCCGGAGTTGCCGATTTTGCCGTAAATGTCGGGGCGGTAATCGGGGTCTTCGCCGTAGAGCGTCACCGAGTCGAAGGCCGTGCTGAGGCGCGCGGCGGGCAGGCCGTGGGAGACGTAGTGGAACCGTTTGTTGGTGCGCTCGGGACCGCCTTCGCCGGCAAACATGCGGGTGGGATCTTCGCCCTCGCGTTTGAACGGAAACACGCCGGACGTGTAGGGGAATTCGCCCGGCACGTTTTCCTGCAGGCGCCAGCGCAGGATGTCGCCCCAGTCTTCGTAACGCGGGAAAGCCACGCGGGGCACGCGGGTATGCGAGAGGGTTTCGGAGAAGGTTTTGACGCGGATTTCCTTGTCGCGCACCTTGTACACGTATTCGTCGGCCGCGTAGCGGGCTTTTTTCTCCGCATGGCCTTCCAGAATACGTTTACAGCGCCAGTCGAGCTGGGCTTCCAGTTCGGTGTAGCGTTTTTTCAGCACTTCGGCCACCTCGCCGTCGACGGTTTCGAGGGTGTTTTTGATGCTCCAGAGCTTGCGCGCGATGGCGGTTTGCACCAGCACGTCGGCGTCGTATTTGCGGTTGCTTTCGGCGATTTCGGAGAGGTAGCGGGTGCGCTGGGGCGGGATGATGTAGATTTTTTCCGAAAGTTCGTCGGAGGGGGTGAAGCCCGACTGGAAGTCGGCGCCGGCTTTTTCGCGCAGCAGGTCGATGATGCGGCGATAGAGCTGGTTGACGCCCGGGTCGTTGAACTGCGAGGCAATGCAGCCGAACACGGGCATGTCGTCGACGGCCAGGTTCCAGGCCTGGCGGTTGCGCTGCACCTGTTTGCGCACGTCGCGCAGGGCGTCGAGGGCGCCGCGTTTGTCGAACTTGTTGATGGCGATCACGTCGGCAAAATCGAGCATGTCGATTTTTTCGAGCTGGGTGGCGGCCCCGTATTCGGGCGTCATCACGTACAGCGAGAGGTTGCTGTGATCGATGATTTCGGTATCGCTCTGGCCGATGCCCGAGGTTTCGAGCAGGATGAGGTCGAAACCCGCGGCTTTGAGGATCTCGACGGCCGATTGCACGTATTTGGACAAAGCCAGGTTGCTCTGGCGGGTTGCCAGGGAGCGCATGAACACGCGGGGATTGTTGATGGCGTTCATGCGGATGCGGTCGCCCAGCAGGGCGCCGCCGGTTTTGCGCTTGGAGGGGTCGACTGAGACGATGGCGATGGTTTTATCGGGCTGGTCGAGCAGGAAACGGCGCACCAGTTCGTCGACGAGTGAAGATTTACCTGCGCCGCCGGTGCCGGTGATACCGAGAACGGGCCTCACCCCGGGGCGCTCCGTCAAGGCGGGCCTTACCTTGTTTTCGTACAATTCCGGGTTGTTTTCCGCCACGGTAATCAGCCGGGCGATGGCGCGCGGGTCGCGCTCGGCAAAGTGTTTCATTTCGCCGTTGAGCGAGACGCCGAGGGGGAAGTCGCACTGCTGGAGCACGTCGTTGATCATGCCCTGCAGGCCCAGGCGGCGGCCGTCGTCGGGGTGGTAAATGCGGGTAATGCCGTAGGCCTGCAGTTCTTCGATCTCGCTGGGCAGGATGGTGCCGCCGCCGCCGCCGAAAAGTTTGATATGGCCGGCGCCGCGTTCTTTCAGGAGGTCGTACATGTATTTGAAAAACTCCATGTGGCCGCCCTGGTAAGAGGTGATGGCGATGCCCTGCACGTCTTCCTGAATGGCGCAATTGACGATCTCCTGCACCGAGCGGTTGTGACCCAGGTGGATAATCTCTGCGCCGGACGACTGCATGATGCGGCGCATGATATTGATGGCGGCGTCGTGACCGTCGAACAAAGAGGCGGCGGTGACGAGGCGGATCTTGTTTTGGGGCTGGTAGACAGGTGGATTCTGCATGGTAATGTGCTGGTTAGGGCAATTGGCGAGTTGGGCGGCGCAAAATTAGGGGAATTTGGGCGGAGCCTGATGACGTAACATCAAGTCTGTTGAAATGTTAGTGAATTTTTGGGACCGGAAGATCGGGCGGACAAGGTTTCAGGGCCGTCGCCAAAGAAATGACACGCAGTTTGTTAATTTTGTCCAGCCCCTTGATACCCACCCATTTCCTTATCCTAACCAATATCGATTATGAGAACACTCCGTTTCTTGCTCTTTGCGGGCCTGCCGCTTGCTCTCCTGCTCGCCGCCTGCGGCCCCAAATACGGTCCCGCCTATCTCGGCAGCAACAATGCCTACATGGTCAAACCCGCCTACAAGGGGACGCGCGTCAATACCGTTTCCCTCAACGGGCGCTACAACCGGGGCGCCGTGTACTACGACGGCGAGCGCAACAACACCGGCGAAATATCGGCCCACGTGACGTTCCTGCGCCGCGGATTTTATTACAGCGGCGGACTCTTCGGCTACTTCGGCCAATATCAGGTGGATACGCTCGGCGGCGATGGCGTAAGCCTGACGCCCTACCGGGTCAACGGCTTCGGCGCGCGGCACGAACTGGGCGCACGCATCGAACTCAGCCGCGATTGGGATTTCCTGATGGGCGTAGGGCTGCAATCGTTTTCCGAACGCGGCAAATTCACCGAGCTCAGCCGCGACGAAGCCGGCGAAGTGATCAACAAGGTTTTCCTCTTTCCATTCCTCGGCCCCGATGTGCTCGACGATGAGTTCAAAAGCGGCGGTGTCGGGTATAACGTCAATTTCAATGTGCGGTATGCTCCCCTCGAAAGCGATTACCTCCTGGGCTTGCGCTACTGTTACGACCTGTCGGTAGGCAACGGCCTGACCAATTTCCTGCGCACCCACCAGCTCACCCTGCATGGTTCCTACCGCCGCTTTTCGGGGTATTGCCAGTTTGGATTCGGCAGTTACAGGGAGAACATCTATGATTTGCAGGACGGACTGTTCCATGCGGGCCTGGCCTACTCCATACCGTTTGGAAAACGGAGAAAGGCTGCCGCCCCGGCCGAGTAATCGCTTCCGGCCCTGAGGGCCCACAGAGAGAAGTATGTTGGAAAAATGTTATTGGCTGCCGGGAAGCAGCCCCCCCACCTTTGTGCTGTCGCCGATCGAAAGGCACGCATTTTTCACCTTCACCTTCACACTGTAAAATTTATTCAACATGAAGTTCAAAATCCTGTTCCTGCTTCCCGCTGCTGCTCTCGCACTCGCCATTGGCCTGACCAACTGCTCGAAAGAACCGATCTCCACCGTGCCGGCAACGCCCGAAACCGCCGCCAGCGAACGCGGAGTTTGCCAGGTTACCTTTACGGTCAGCGGCGATGCCCAGCTCTGCGGCACGCAGACCAACCCCGACTACTGCGCCTTCCCGCCGCCGGTGAATGCCAATTCCTTCGGCGTGGAAAACGTGAGCGCCGGCCAGCATACCTACACCATCAATTCGCCTTCGGTGATCGGCGTATTCAATCCTGGCCCCAATGTTCTGAAAGTACAAATCACTACGGGCGCCGGCAACGTAGCTTTTACCCTCGCCCCGAACGCCAACCGTCGTTACTTCCTGGGCGACCTCTGCGGTTTGGCCCAAATCTGATTCGCGCCTGAAAAGCCTGTTCAAGTTTTTACCTGCCTATTCAAAACAGTAAACGGCCCCCGGATGCGTCCGGCGGCCGTTTTTTATTTGGCAAGGCCTTCTGCTTTCTCCAGCAGCCATTCCCGGTGCGATACCCAGGTTTTTGCCTGGATACGACTGACCAACCGCTCGACCCGCTCGCGATCGCCCCGCCGGGTGTTGCACAACTGGCTCAGCAAGTTGACGAAATTGCCGTTGCGCTCGCGGGAAACGGCAGGCAACAACTTGCCCGATGCCCGACTGAGGTACATTTTGTACGCGTCGATCTTGTAGGGCAGCAGTTCGGAATCCAGTTCGTAGTAGATTTTCAATTCGAGGCTGCGGGCAGCAAACTGGGATTCAAGGTCGGCAGGAGCGTGGGGTAAAAATTCGAGCGCCTGGTCGTATTGTTTGGTATGAAAATAATAATTGGACAAGTTGAACCGAAAGTAATCCTGTTGGAGATTGTCTCCGATAATCCGATTGGCGTGCTCCTGAATACAAGCATAAGCCCAGTCGAACTCTCTTACCCTTAATGCCACATTGATGATGTTTTGAAACATGGCGGCCGGTATCTTTTGATCGTAGTAGAAATAGCCGTGCTGGAGATGGTCTTTTTGAATTTCAAACAAGACGGGCAGGTATTGCATGTGCCCTGAATTGACCAACAGGATGCAGCATGAACGCAGTAAAGAATAATAATCTTTTAAAAAATCGGCCTTGATGTCGTGCTCTACATCCCGGATCAGGTCTACCAGGGCTTGAAACTGCGAAGCTTCGGGTTTGTCGTGTTTTAAAACTTCCAAAAACGCAGATTCCATTTTGAGTACAGGCGACGCCTGTGTCAAAGCATCCGGCAGCAAGGGCTCGTTCAGCATGGCCTGCATGTTGTCGGGAATGTCGAGCCGCGTTACTTTTTGCTGCAGTAAAAAGCGATTGAGCAAATCGAGCCGAAGGGCGTGGTAATATTGATTCAAGGCGCCGAGCACCCGGGGAATATTGATGTCTCCGCGCTTGTAATTCAGCAGATTATCAAACTCAAATTGTTCAAATTCCAGATCGAGCCGGCGGGAGTAAGACGATACGTCGTGGCCGGCCCCGTCTTTTTCCATATTTTCCTGCATCTTCTGCATGGTGTTCTGAAACCTGTTGTTCAGGCCGCGTTGACGCGAAAACCGAAGCAGTTCAAGGGTTTGTGAAAAACTGTCGACCTGATGCGCATGCGGGTGCACCGCGACAAACTGCCTCGCCAGGCGATGCAATACCGACATGATTTTCTCCAGTTTCCCTTCCACGAAAGGCAGGGCGCCAAACAGGTTTTCATACGTAGCCCTTCGCGTATTTTCGTCCCAGTGCCAATCGGGGGCGTGTACGACCAGGGCATCCAGCAAGAGCGGCGCTTCTGCTTCAAACTCTCCCCGATTGAAATACGGAGAGCGCACAAAGAGTCTGAATTCCTCCACTTCGTCGGAAGAAAACACCTGTAAAAGTTCGATCAGTGGGCTTTTTCTCATAAGATGGTTGTTCCCGTCCGGAAATTTCCCGGAATAATGTTATACTTTTTCCGGCACAGGCGGAGAACATTTGTGTTTGTTTCGAATAGCTCACCTTTAATTCAAAAAAATGACGGCAAAAAAACTCTACAGGCTGCTTCTTTTTATCATTTCCCTTATGCCTGCAGGCATGGGGTACGCGGCTTCGACGCCCGCCGCCGAATATCTCGGAGGGTGTAATTTGCCCGCCCCGACCAATCTTCAGATCTCCAACATCGGCGCCACGACGGCTACCCTTAGCTGGAATCCCGTATCCGGCGCCGCGGGGTATCAGGTGTTTCTCTCCGCCAACGGTAACCCGCCAACGGCTTCCGGCATTACGACCTCGACCAGTATGAACCTCACCGGCCTGGCTCCCGGAACGACCTACACCGTCGATGTGTACAGTTTGTGCACCATTTTCCCTAACGTTGAAAAAAGCACGCTATTCGTATCCGCACAATTCACCACCAATATCATTATCGAAATCATTTGCGAAGCGCAAAGCGGCGCTCCGAACTACATCAATATCCCCGGAGGGCCCAACAATACTTACACTTATCCCTGGCAATGGCCGCAGCAGGAAACGTATTATTTCAAGGTGCAACCTTTGCCCGGTCAGGGCAACTGGACGGCCAAATTCAGATTCGATCGCTCTACCAACCCCACTTCGAGGTTTACGATACGGCCCATGCCCGGCAACCCGGCGGGAGTTTCTTTGGGCAGAAATGATATCAACACGCAACTTCAAGTCTATTGCGGGCAACCCAACGGCGGGGGATTAACCGACCACTTTTATATCAAAATGAACAACACCTTGGTCGCTTCCGGGGTATTTACCGACAACGAGTGGCTCCAATTCGACCAGCTTACCAACTATGTATACAGCGTCTGGAAAAGCACCGGTGGAGCCCCGCCGGAACAATCCGACGACATCAGCACGTCGACCGATGAAACTACTTCAGGAACCGGGCTTGTACCCTCACCCAATCCCTTCCACGACGTGCTGTATCTGTACGGCGAGGCGCCGGTTTCCGAACTTCTGATCGACCTGTACGATGCACGCGGCCAGCGTGTACGGCAAATCACGCTCGCTCCGGCCGATTACGCCGACGGGCGCATGAGCATGCCCCTAGAAGAATTACCGGCCGGCATATACTATCTCCAACTCAAAACTGCCAACGGCAACAGCACCCACAACCTACTGAAATTCTGATCATCACATACCTCAATACACGCTCAGCGGCGTCGGGTACCCACCCCGACGCCGTTTTTTGTTCAATTGTCCAAATCATACAAAACAACCGCCCCTGCCCGGTCAGCGCAGCGCAGCCCTCCCCGCGTTACCTCTTCAAACGCCGGCGTTTCATTTTTTCATCATTTAAAATTTTGGTCAAATGAAACGATTACTACTTTCCTGCATCTGTCTGCTGGCAAGCGGATGGGGCATGGCTCAAACCGCCACGCTCACCGTGGCCGACGTGCGTCAATCCGCTACCACGCGCAAGGGCACCATCGAAGAGGCAACGCTTTCCGTACGCACCAAAGGCCTGTATCTCGAATACGGGCTGTACCTCACGTTCTCCGCCCGGGGCGCCACGTTTTATACCAACGGCGACTCCCTCGAAGTGGTGCTCAATTTTTCCCTGCCCGCCGAAGCGATCGTCCACGATTCCTGGCTCTGGATCGGCGAAGACATCGTAAAAGCCCGCATGTACGACCGCTGGACGGCCACCACCATCTACGAGAGCATCGTCAACCGCCGGCAGGATCCCTCCATCCTGGTCAAAAACAGCGCCACCAGTTACCAGCTGCGCGTGTTCCCCATGACCCTCAACGGCACGCGAAAAGTCAAGATTACCTGGCTCCAGCCACTCGCGCTTTACGACAACCGTTCAGTGGCCGACCTGCCTTTCCACATCCTGAAAGCCTCGGCCAATGCCGTGCAGGATTTTAACCTGCTGGTGTGGTCCGACGACCGTTTTCAGGCGCCCGTACTGGCCGATCAATCCGATCTTGCCTTTGAACAGATTGATGACGCACTGGCCGGTACTTTTTACCGAACCAGCCTGACGCCCGCCTGGTACAACGAAGGCCTGCAATTGCAATTCGCCTCGCCGTTGCTGGACGGATTGTATATCAGCAAGTTCGACAACGGGGATGATAAATACTATCAACTGGCCGTGTTGCCCGCGTATTTCCTGCCCAACCCCGATCGCCGCAAGGCGGCGGTATTGCTCGATTACGAACCGACCGCCAACGCCCCAACCATTGCCAAACTGTTGGTCAACACCAAAAGCGCGCTGCTCAAGTCGCTGAGCCCCACCGACTCTTTCAACCTGTTCTTTTCCAATCTCGTTATCCAGCCTTACGCCGATCGCTGGATGCCTGCCCACCCGGATACGATCAACCAGGTATTCGCCAACCTCGACAACCCGATGGCCGGGTACAGCAACCTCCAGGCCCTGCTCGTCGGCGGCATAGTATGGACCCGGCAAAATGGCGGCGGCGAAATCGTCGTGGCGACCAATACCAACGACTTTGCCAATCTGCAGGCTTCCAACCTCTTGCTCAACGACTTACTCGACCTGCTCGACGAATCCGTTAGCATTCACGTGGTCGATTACAATGAAACCAACTCTCCCGTGATCAACCTCAACAACCAGTCTTACTACGCCAGCGGCTACTTTTTGAGCAATCTGGCCGCCCTGAGCGGAGGAACCTATTATAAAACCTACAACACCCAATTGCTCAAAACCGCGCTGATCAATTGCATGTCGAACCTTGATCAGACGTCGGGCCTGACGGAAATCTACCCGCAGACGCAGGGTGGCTTTTGCTACGGCCGTTTCGTTGTCGACCCCAAAAACAACCTCAATCGCCCGGTCGGACAAGTGGGCAAGTATGTCGGCGACCCGCCTTTTGTTGTCAACATCAACGGTTTGGCTGGTAATCAGCCCTACAATATCGTACTTGCCACTGAGCCCGACGATTTTGCGCCTGCCGACACGCTGCTGGAGGAAATGTGGTACGGGAAATTCGTCCAGTCGCTCGAAGCCGAACCGCAAACCAATGCCACCATCAGCAATATTCTTTATCAAAGCCTGACCGGATGGGTGCTGTCGCGCTATACCGCGCTCCTTTGCCTCGAAAATACCAGCTGGGCCTGCGACGATTGCGAAGACGAAACGCAGTACGTCAGCACCGACGACCTCGCGGCGGCCGATTCGCTGGTCAGCGCAGCACCTAATCCCTTTACCACCCGCTGCACAGTGACGATCAAAAGCGGCGCCGGAAGCGTCGAAACGCAGCCCCTGGAAATATTTGCCCTCGACGGCCGGCTCGTCCGCCGGCTCGATCCGGTTGGCCAGCCCGGCAGCGTTCAGTACGAGTGGGATGGCAAAGACCGCTCCGGCGCCGAGCTGCCACCCGGAATGTACCTCGCTTTCTGGCGCTCCGGCGCCCGGAAAGGCGTCTTGAAATTGCTCAAGGCTGCACCCTGATCGCGTTTCCCCGAAAGTTTGAATCCCGTTCGGAGTTTGATTTTTCGGGTTCAGTATTTTTAATATCAAAAAAATAAGTGTTAATACATTTAACTTGTTTGAAGCCTGTATCTTTGCATCATCAAATTCGAACAGACAAAAACAAATAACATGGCACAGACAAGCTGGCAACTGGACCCCGCCCACTCCGAAGTCACTTTTCGCGTACGTCACCTCATGGTGTCGAATGTGAGCGGCAAATTCAAAACTTTCAATTCTACGGTAGCAACGCAGGACGACGATTTCTCCACGGCACAGATCGATTTCACGGTCGATACGGCGTCAATCGACACTGGTGTGGAATACCGTGATAATCACCTCCGGGGCGACGACTTCTTCAACAGCGAATTGTTCCCGACCCTTCATTTTAAAGCGACCGGTATGAAAAAAACCGGCGACGGTGAATTTCAGCTCGATGGGGACCTGACGATTCGCGACATCACCAAACCCGTCAGCCTGCAAGTGGAAATGGGCGGCGTGGTCAAAGATCCCTACGGCAACATCAAAGCCGGCTTCGAAGTAACGGGCAAAATCAACCGCCGCGAGTTCGGCCTGTTGTGGAGCGCCCTGACCGAGGCAGGCGGCGCTGTGGCCGGCGACGAAGTCAAGTTTCAGGCCAACGTGCAGTACGCCAAAGTGGTCGCCTGATTTCTGACCAATACTGCTTCTACATTGCGCCATTGCAAGTCGGGTACTTGCAATGGCGTTTTTTATTGGCTTTTGTTTAACCTTTACAAGTGGATCATTAAACAAAACCTTCCGATTAACGTTCCTTATACCGTGTTCGCTTTTGACACACACCTTTTCGTTTCCTTCAAGCACCACATATGTCCGAACTTTTGCTGCATTCTTCTTCCGACCACCATTCCGATATCGATCATTTTGGCGACATGCACCTGTCTTCCGGTTCGGACACGCCCCTTCACCCCGACGCATTTGCCCTCAACGACGATGAAAAGGTGGAGCGGATCAGCCACCATTTTGCCAAAATTATGGATTTGCTCGGGCTCGACCTGAGCGACGACAGTCTGCGCGGCACGCCCCGCCGGGTGGCCAAAATGTATGTCAACGAAATATTCCGCGGCCTCAACCCCGCCCACAAACCGGTCGTCACCACTTTCGACAACAAATACCAGTACCGCAAACTGGTGATCGAGCGCAACATCCCGCTGCAAAGCACCTGCGAGCACCACTTCCAGCCCATCTTCGGGGTGGCGCACGTCGCCTACATCCCCAACGGCCGGGTCGTCGGCCTGTCGAAACTCAACCGTATCGTCGACTTTTTCGCCCGACGCCCGCAGGTACAGGAACGCCTGACGATGCAGATCGCCGAAGAACTCCAGCGCGTACTCGGCACCGACGACGTAGCCGTGTACATCGATGCCAAACACATGTGCGTTCAGGCGCGCGGCATCGAGCACCACGGCGCCAGCACCATCACGGCCGAATACGCCGGAAAATTCCTCAACGACAGCACCAAGCGGGAATTCCTGCACGCTATCGGAATGCCCATGCCGGCATAATAACCGGGGTTGGTTGTCATTCAGTCTCCAGAAGGACGCATCAAAACAAATACCGGCCCGGGCAACTGAGTCATCTCCGTTTCGGCGGGGGTGGCTCATTTTTTTTATTTCGGTTGATAAGGGTTTATGAGGGTTGATGTAGCCGGCCCTGAAGAAGGTCTGGCGAGCAGGTCGATTTTTGCATTTATGAGCCAAGATGAAGAATGAATAGCAAGGTCTCGTTTCATGAAATAATTTTGTTGGCTAAACGGCTATTCCTTTTTTACTTATCATGAATGATTCAACCATGAAAAAACACCTTTACTTCCTGATTCTGTCCCTGCTTTTTGCCGGACCAATACTAGCCCAGTGCCCTGTAGGGCAAGTGGAAATCCGCCTCGAAATCACGCCGGATTATTACTGGCAGGAAGTCAGCTGGAAATTGCAAAGCATCGACGGCGGCACGACCTATGCCACCGGCACGCTGGCAGGTCCCGGCGCGCAAACCTTCGTCTATTGCGTACCGGCCGACGTGTGCAAAATCTTCCGGATGCTGGATTCGTACGGCGACGGCATGGCGCCCGACGGGGTTTACCGCCTTTACCGCGACAATGAGCTCATCCACGAGAGCTTGGGAGAAAACTACGGGCACGAAGACAATTACAGTTTCGATTGCCCGCCCGGCACCTTCTGCAACAATCCGCTCACGCTCAGTCCCGGGCTGGCCGTCAGCAACGGCAATGCCGATACCTGGTACCGTTTCGTGCCGGCAGAGAACGGCACTTACGAGATCAGCACCTGCGGGCTGGGCAATGCCTGCCCCTCCAAAATCTGGGTGTACGACCTCTGCGATGGCATTACCATCACCAACAACAACCTGGGCACCCTGTTTTATGCCGAAGACGGCTGCGACAACGACCCCAATGGCGCGGTGGCGACGCTGTTTCTCGAAGGCGGCAAGGAGTACTTTGTCCGCATCGGCAACGCCTCCAATACCTGTACCGGCCAGCCCATCAATTTCGAACTGAGCTACCAGGGCCCGATCGTGGGCTGTACCGACCCGACGGCCTGCAACTACCAGCCGCTCGCCTCGGTCAGCGGTCCCTGCATCTATCCCGGTGATCCGGAATGCAACGATCTGCCCGACCTCGTGGTGCTTGAAAACGTGCTGCGCAATTCGCTCGAACCCACCATCATACCCAACGCCGACGCTTGCGCCGTGGAAGAAGGTTGCATTCGCGGCTTTGGCAACCGGGTGGCCCTGCGCTTCACGACCCACATTAAAAATATCGGGACGGCCGATTATTTCATCGGTGAAACCCCGGCTTCGCCGAATACGGCTTCCGATCAGTTCGTTTGGGACCCCTGCCACAACCACTGGCACTACCGCGGCTATGCCGAGTACGTCGTCTTCGACGCCAACGGCGTGCGCCTGCCACTGGGCTCCAAAAATGGCTTTTGTGTACTCGACCTCGAATGCTCGGACGGTGGCGACGGCAAATACACCTGCAGCAACATGGGCATTTCGGCGGCTTGCGGCGACATTTACGACGCCAGCCTGCCCTGCCAATGGGTCGATATCACCGGTATCCCGGAGGGCTTGTACACGCTCGTGGTGCGCGTCAACTGGGACAAATCGCCCGACAAAACCGGACGCCCCGAAATCACCTACGACAACAACTGGGCGCAGGCCTGCTTTACCGTGAGCTACGACAATGCCGGCAATCCTTTTATCGACGTCGTGAACGATTGCCCGCAATTTACCGACTGCCTGGGCGAACTATTCGGCGACGCACAGCCCGACTGCAAGGGCGACTGCAACGGCCCTGCCCTGCGCGGCGACTGGAATGAAGACCTCGAACGCGCCGGCGACGACATCGCCGCCTACCTCGACGCCGCCATCACCGACAACGACAACGCCACTGCCTGCAACGACCTCGACGCCAGCGAAACGCTCGACGTGTACGACGCCGCCCTGCTGCAGGAATGTATCCTCCACAACGAAGACCCGCAATACTGGGGCACCCGCTTTGCCTGTCAGTTTCCCACCGGCGCCGAGAACCCGGAAGACATCGTGTACCTGCTGCCCGGCTCGCTGGATGAAACGGCAAAGACTTTCGACGTCATGATCGTCAATCCGTACTACAAAATGTACGGCTTTGAATTCCAGGTATCCGGCCTGCAAATTACCGGGGTGGAAAGCCTCGACCCGGCCTTCGACGCCACCTGGCAGTTCAACGCGGCCACGGGCAAACTGATGGCCCTGACGAGCACTGAATCGCCTTTGAAAAAGAACATTCTGCCCACCGCATTTGTACGGGTGCATTACAGCCAACTCACCGGCGACGAGGTGTGCGTATCGGGTATCACCGCTATTGTCAACGAGAAATATTTCCGCAGCAATGCGCAGTTGGCCGATCCGAACTGTGTATCCACCGGGGTTTCTTCGGCCTGGGAGCCCGGCGCCAATTCCTTCCGCGCCATCGCAATTCCCAACCCGGCCAACGAACAGTTCAGCGTTTTCTTCGACAACCCGAGCGGCGAACCCACACGGGTCAGCCTGACCGATGCCACGGGTCGTGTTTTGCACCAGTTTGGCGAGTTGCGCGGCGAATCGGTAGCGATCGACAGCAACGAACTGCCGGCCGGCCTGTACTGGTACCGTGTTGAAAACAGCCGGGGCCGCGTGACGGGCAAGGTCGTCGTGGAATAATGCGCGTTACGCGGGTTTTCACGCGGGATTTTTATTGCACGCTGCGTCTTCGTGTGCAATAAAAATCCCGCGTGAAACACTCCCTCCGCCTCTTTGCGTGCCATTAGTGCACCGCAACTGCCCTACTCCAGATTCCCCAGCACCCATTTTTCAAAATCCGGCAAAAACTCTTTTTCAAGCCCGTCGGGCAACTGGATTTTCAGGATATCGAGGCGGGCGCCGCGATTGACGTAGTAGATGAAGTGCATGGTGGCGCCATCTTCTTTCAATAATTTGAATTGAAATAGATACACCTGTTGCGGCGCTTTCGACCAGGGACCGATATACACCTCCTGGTACGGCACTTTGTTTTGTTCGAACCGGCGCGCCGTCACCCGGCAAACCAGTCCGGTCGAGAGGGTATCCATGGCCGCCTGTTCGAGCACGACGTTGATGGCAAAAGGCTGGAGGAAATAATCGTCGTTGACCAGTATGGCGTTCGTAGATTTTTCGGCGAGCTGGCTTTCGTAATTGGTTTTCACGTACCCCGGCAATTCATTGTCCGGCAATTCCTGGGCAAAATGGTATCCTTTGGGCACTTTCAGGCCGCTGAGTTCGTCGGTTTCCATTTGTTGAAAAGCCCGGTGGATTTCGGCGAAGGATTCCGGTTTTGAAAAGCGGAAGCTTTCCACCGCGGTTTTGGCATCGCGTTCGAGTTCTTTATATCCATCGAGGGATACGAAAGTGAGGCCATAGGTCTGCGCATGCTGTAGCGTGCTGTACAGAATCACCCGCCCGCCGTCGGGGAATCGGGTTTCGAACAGGTACCAGTCGATCGAATTGATTTTCACCAGTTTGCAGGTATTGTCCTTCAGCCCCAAAGCGGCCGCCATTTCCGCGCCCCATACTTTGGCGCGTTCTTTTTTCGGCGCGGGTTCTTTGGTGGGCTGAATGATCAACATCATAAACGTGCCGTTTCCTCCCTCAGGTTTGGCTTCGACGACCGTAGCCGGCAGATTTGCTTCCGCAACGGGTGTCTGCTCCCATTTTTTGGGCAAAACCAGCGAGCAGCCCTGTCGGGCAAATTCGAGTCGCTGGGCCTGTGCGTTGAGGAAAGAGAGACAAAGGAAGCAGATCAGCATAGCGTTTTTCATGACAAATCAAGGGTTGTTGACGACGATAAAGATATGTGGCTACCCGCCTTTTGGCTCCGAAAATATTTGCCCGCAGCTGGCTTACCTTCGCACCGTACAATCTCTAACCATGACCATCACGTCCAAACTCCCGCAGGTCGGCACCACGATTTTTACCGTCATGTCGGCCCTGGCGCAACGCCACGGCGCCATCAATCTTTCCCAGGGTTTTCCCAATTTCAATCCGGCAGATGCGCTTCAGCGGCTGGTTTTCGAACACATGCAGCGCGGCGACAACCAGTATTCGCCCATGCCGGGCCTGCCCCTGCTGCGCGAGCGAATCGCCGAAAAAATGGCCCGCACCTACGGCGCCGTCATCGATCCGGATACCGAGATTACCATCACAGCCGGCGGTACGCAGGCGATTTTTTGCGTGGTCGGCGCATTTGTAGGTCCCGGCGACGAGGTGATTCTCATCGAACCCTGTTACGATTCGTACCGCCCCTCGGTCGAAACCATGGGCGGCGTGGCCGTGGTACACGCGCTCCAGGCGCCTGATTACGCCATCGACTGGGCGGCAGTCGGCCGGCTGATTACGCCCCGCACCCGGCTGATCTGTATCAATACGCCCAACAACCCCACCGGCCGCACCCTGGCTGCCGCCGACTTCGACGCACTGGCGGCTCTGCTGCGCGGCACCGAGGTGCTGGTGATGAGCGATGAGGTGTACGAACACCTGATCTTCGACGGCCGCGAACACGCCACGGTGCTGACGCATCCCGAGCTGCGCCAGCGCTCCCTGGCGATTTATTCTTTTGGCAAAACCTACCACAATACAGGCTGGAAAACCGGCTATTGCATCGCGCCGCCCGAACTGACCCGCGAATTCCGGAAAGTGCACCAGTTCAACGTTTTTTCAGCCAACCACCCCATGCAGGCGGCATTTGCCGACTTCCTGACCGATGCCGATCAATACCTGGGCTTGCCGGCTTTTTACCAGCAAAAACGCGACTTTTTCCTCGAACAACTGCGCGGTACGCGCTTCCAACCGCTGCCCTGCGAAGGCACTTATTTTCAGTTGTGCGATTACTCGAACATCAGCAACGAACCCGATCTCGATTTTTGCAAACGCCTGACGCAGGAACACGGCGTGGCCGCTATCCCGGTGTCGTCGTTTTATTCCGACGGGCGCGACGACAAGGTCATCCGGTTTTGTTTTGCCAAAACAGACGACGTACTGGCTGCCGCGGGCGAGCTGTTGCGTAAAGTGTAAGTGTGCCACCGCCAGGTCGTCAACCTCATCAACCTCATCAACCGCTCTCAGGGCTGCATCGGCTCTGCGCGTTCGAGCAGGGTGGCTTCGTCGCCTTCGGCAGTGTGCCGCACCCAATGCCACTGATTGTCGTTGATGCGGGTGAAGGTCATTGGCTCCACGCCGTATACGGCCGGTTCGAAGCGGACGTCCTTGTTGCCGATCCAGCTGACGATCCATTGGCGGTTGGTACCGAAGTAGTATTTGCCTTCGTGCCAGCTGAGCAGGCTCATGGTTGAGCCTTTAACCTGGTCGAACTGAAACACTTCGAGACTGTTGTCGTCGTGAAACTGAAACAGGATGCGGAAATTCCGGCCGGCTTCCTTGCCGGTCCAGGCGCCCGAAAGCCAGTCGAGCTTGTGCAGATCGGCCTGGGAGTAGCGCACTTCGGTGGTTGTGGGCAGAACGAGGTAGAGTTCTTCGCGGAGTTGGGGGTTGGAGCGGCAGGCTAAAAAAGCGAGCAGGCAAAATGCGGACAGGAGGAAGAGATTGTTTTTCATAGCCGAAGATTGGATCAAGACGAGTTGCTAACCGCAATTCGGTTGCCAAAATATTAACTTATTTGTTTTCAGTGTTTTATAAATTTTTGTTAAAAATTTAAAAGTCCGAAAACGAACAAGGCTGTCCGGAACCGTACACCCTCCCGCCTGGAGCCCGTCGACTGAAATGTAAATATGCGCTTATCGCCCCAGGTGCACCATTAGTACGCTTACGTCGGCAGGACTGACGCCCGAGATGCGGCTGGCCTGTCCCAGGGTACGGGGGCGTATCTGGCTGAGTTTGTGCCGCGCTTCGATGCTGAGCGCGAGAATCGACTGGTAATCGAAGTCTTCCTGCAGGCG
>JADZFP010000397.1 GCA_020849825.1 Saprospiraceae bacterium | reverse complement strand
GCGCGCTTTGCGACTTTGCGTGACATCTTATTTACACCCAACCGCAATAAGTCGACCGCTTCTGCGGCGCTGCGCGACATTTTGTTCAGCGCGATTTTCTACATGACGGGCTTCGTTTTTTTATAAAAAACGGTTTGGGCAAAAAGTCAGGAGTAATGCAATCGTTGAAAAATCTCTTTTTTTGCACTCATGAAAAAATCAGTGTTGTTCCCGAAATCCGGCTGGATTTTTCTGTTTCTCCTGGCGATTGCAGCCTGTTTGTCTTTTATAAAAGTTACGGATGATCCGGCGCCAGTCGCGGCGATTGCCGGGGCCAATACCGCTCCTTCGACCGGCGGGCCCAATATCCCGGTGTACTATTTCCCCGGCGAAACCAAACGCCATTTGCTGGTAATCAGCGGCATCCACGGTTCGGAGGCTGCGGGCGTGGAAGTAGCGGAAATGTTTTTGCAACGACTGCAAAAGCAGGATGCGCCCAAACCCTATTTTTCCCTGATTGTCGTGCCTGTGCTTTTCCCCGAAAACCTGGCCTCCCGCCTTCGCGCCACACCAGGCCAGCCCGACCCGAACCGGCAAATGCCCGCTGTCGGAAAAGATCATCGCTTCGAGCCCCGCGACGGTTGTTACACCGATGCGCACCAGCGCTGCATGGAGCCGGAGGTTATTTTTCTGCTCAATCTGATCAACCACTACAAACCCGAACGGATCGCCAGTATTCACGGGCACCGGAATACCGACACCTCGCCGGCCGGTTTGCTCGATATGATGAGCGGCGGCGGCCCCAGTATCACGACCGACCCCCGGCCCGGCCACGAAAAAAAAGACGACGCGCTGGCGTTGGCCATGGCGCTTTACGCCGACTCACTGGGTGTGCGCCTGCCGGCCAATTTTTTGCACACCGGTCGCCAAACCACCCGCTACCCCAACGAAACGGCCATCAAAGCCTCCGACGGGGTCAGTCTGGGTCAATGGGGTTCCCGCCCGACCCCTTCACGACAGGCGATCAACGTCGTTACGGTGGAGACATTCGGCTACGAAAACAGCGGCGGCGGCCGCGACCCATGGCGGTGGCGGGAACTCGACGCGCTGGCCACGACACTCTACCACGTTTTTACCAAACCGTGATCAAACAGGCCCCAATGCCGGCGTCACGCGCCGGGGATGGTTGTTTGCGGGAATTTTTCAAAAATCATCCGGACGGCGCGGTAAATCCGCACCTCGGCTTCCTCGGGCGTCATGTTTTCCAGTGCGCCTGTGGCGACGCCGCGCCAAACCTGATCGCCTGTTTTGGCATCGATCATGTCGATTATCAGGGTGCCTTCGCGGTATTGAACGGGTTTGACCCGATTGCAATGGCCGTATTTACGCCAGCTTTCTTCATCGCACCACCAGTCGCGGATGTAAAACACCTCGTTTTTGATCACCACGTGGTAGTGCAGCATGAGATCGGGATTGTCTTCACACAAATTGATGCCGTAGCGGCGAAGTTGTTGTTCGACAGCGCCCCTGATATCGTCTTCAGTCGCTTTGTTGAGCCATTCCGGACCGCTGTTGCCCCGGGCGACCGTTGGGTTGTCGAGCCATTTGAAGGTGCTGTACTTGTACAGGTTCACACCGGGCTCCGGTTCGGAATAAATTTGTGTGGCGGGTGCGCAGCCCTGGGCAAGCCAGAGGACCACTGCAAGGAGGAAAAAAGGGAGAATGCGTTTCATAACTCAATGTTTTATAACGCAAGCTATCCCCCTTCCGGGACTTCGGGAAATGATGCCGCTCACTTTGGGGCATGAGCTTTGCTTTACACCAACCTACTCGTTGTACCGAACATCGCTGATTTCCAGTTGAAACCAGGTGAATTTTCCTTCCGGAAGCAACCAGCTGACCGACGAACGGGTGGGGATGCGCCGTCCCTGAAAGACCTGATAATTGGCGAGGTCGTTTTCGATGTGCCATTTTTCGAGGGTGGCGCCGCCTTTGCGGTCGTAATAACGCATGGCCTCGAAACCGAGCAAATCACCTTCCGGCGAAAAATGGAACACGCCGGAGGCCGTGATGTCGCCGTTGCGCATGGTGGCTTTTACGCTTGCAGAATCGATGGCCTCCCATTGAATATAGGGTTGCAGCGCCGCATCGGGAAACCAGCAGGTTTCGGCCAGATACCGCAACAGGGTACCCTGGTCGGTTTCAGGGCCTTTGGCGTCGGCCACCGGCAGCAGGGAGAGGGCTTTGATGAGCATGTGCCCGCGGCCGTCCTGATACAGGTCGCGGCCGGCGAGGTACAGGCCATAACCGGCGTCGACCTCCGTCGTCCAGTGGAAGCCCGGCGGGTCGGTTCGGAAATATTGTTCGGCCGATACGGGCATCCATTCTCCGTTGGGCGTGGTACGCATCTGGCCGGTTTGGCGCAGGTACAGGGTGCTGGTTTTGGGCTGCCCGACAACGCCCGAGCGGTGCAGCCAGTTTTGTACGGCGAGGGGCAGGGGCGCTAGCTGGGCCTCCGTGAGCGGCTGGCTGTCGGGAAGGCCAAGAGGGCGGAAAGCGGCCAGTTCACTGCGCAGCATCGACTGGAATTGCCAGTTGCCAAAACCCGGCAGTACGCCGATCAGGGCAATCAAATTGGCGATCGTTCCGAATTTGGCATCCTGCCAGGCGCCGAAAATCAGGATTTGCGATACCGCGATACCCAGGGCTGCGGGCGCCCACCAAAGGTCTTTTTTTAGTAAAAACAAAGCGGTAGAAACGACAAACAACAAGGTTGCAGCCAGCCATCCCAGACCCGCCGGTTTGGAAATGTCGGTGTGGAGTTGAGAAACCTCGGCGAATTTGAACGCTTTGGTAAATCCCATCAGATGAATCAACCCGTGAATGAGCAGGATAAATGCAAATAGGAAGCGTAACATGGCTTAGTTGGATTTTTGAAAATACCGCATCACAGCGGGCCACAACGTGAGGATCAGGATGCCCAGTCCCCAGCCAAGAAACAAAGGCTGCATCCAGAAATGGGGCACCAGCGTGATTTGAACCGTAATCCAGCCGATCAGCATCAAACCGATCACCAATGAAAAGGTCCAGGCCCAGTGGCGGTCGCGGTAAATGTTCAACACATAACCCAAAGGGAAAAACTGCCGGCGCAGCAGCCCGGTCGCGACCATGAGCGGTAAAACGCCCAGCAGAAAGAGGAGAAATAGCCCCGGAATGGTATAACTGCCAAAAGGCGACTGATCGAGCCATTCCGGTTTCATGCCAAATCCGATCGGGTCGGTCAGCAGCATCCAGCCGCCGTACAGCGCGCCGACACCCAGCACGATGTGGAAAAGTGCCAACACATAAAGCAAGGGAGGTCGTTTCATGACGTTCCGGCGTTTTGGGCTTTGTAGGGCATAAAGGTGAGCCCTGTAAGCAGTCTTGAAAATGATGCCGGTTAACAAAAAAAATGATTCCGGTCGGGCGCTTATTTTTAGCGTTTCAATGTCAAGTTTAAACCGGACCACGACATGTACAAACTGCTGGCTTTTTTGCCCTTCCTGCTCTTTTCTTCCTTGTTAAAAGCGCAAATACCTGCCGCTTCGGTCGGCAAACTGGTACATTACGACAAGTTTTCCTCCCGGCACGCCGCGCCGCGCAACATCGACGTATGGCTGCCGGAGGGCTATTCTCCCCGAAAAAAATACCCGGTCCTGTACATGCACGACGGGCAAATGCTCTTCGACAGCAGCATCAACTGGAACCGGCAGGAATGGGGTGTCGACGAAACTTTGAGCCGCCTCATTGCAGGGCGAAAAGTCCGCCCCTGTATCGTCGTAGGCATCTGGAATACGCCCGACCGCAGGGTGGAGTACTACCCGGCCAAAGCGTTTGCCTTGTTGCCCCCGGCCTTACAGGATACGCTGCGCAAAGACCTGGGCGACCCGACAGCCCAGCCCCGCTCGGATGCCTACCTGCGGTTTATCGTCGAGGAACTCAAACCCTTCATCGACAGTGCATATTCCACCAAAAAAGACCGGGGAAACACCTTCATCATGGGTTCGAGCATGGGCGGACTCATTTCCATGTACGCCATCTGCGAATACCCCGAAGTGTTCGGCGGTGCAGCCTGTTTGTCGACGCACTGGCCTGGCAGCGTCTTCCGCAACGACCCGAATATTGCCGCAGGTTTTATCGCTTACCTCGAACAACACTTACCCGACCCCGTCACGCATCGTTTTTATTTCGACTACGGCACGGCCACGCTCGATGCCTGGTACGAACCTTATCAGAAAGCGGTGGACAAACGAATGGCGCAGCGCGGCTATACGGCCAAAAACTGGATCACGCTGCGGTTTGAAGGAGAGGAGCACTCGGAGCGGGCATGGGGGAAAAGGCTGGAAAAGCCGCTGCGGAAGATGGTGAAGAAATAGGTTGATAAAGGTTGATGGGGTTTATGAGGTTTATATAAAAGAGCAGAAACTACCCTTTTAGATAAACCTCATAAACCCCATCAACCCTTGTCAACCCTAATCTCACATCCACCCCAAAAACGGTTCTTCCAGAATCCGTTTCAGTTCCACCAGAAAACGCGCGGCGTCGGCGCCGTTGATCACGCGGTGGTCCCAGCCGATAGTCATGGGCATCATGAGGCGGGGCTCGAAGGCTGTACCGTTCCAGACGGCTTCGGTCGTGGCGGCGGTGACGCTCAGGATGGCCACTTGCGGCCAGTTGACGATCGACAACATATTGGTGCCGCCGATGCCACCGATATTGGAAATCGTGAAGGTGCCGCCGTCGAGGTCGTCGGGTTTGTTTTTGCCGTCGCGGGTGCGGGTGCTGATCTCCGTCAGGTCGACGGCGATCTGTTGCAGCCCTTTCTGATCGGTATTGCGGATCACCGGCACGAGCAGGCCGCGCGGGGTGTCGACAGCGATGCCGACATTGACGTATTTTTTAAAAATAACCTCTTGTTTTTCAGCGTCGTAGCTCGCATTGAACTGCGGCATTTTTTTCAACAGCCCGCTCACAGCCTTGGTAATGATGGCCGTGGTGGTCAGGTTGCCGCCGGCGGCTTTGACCTGCTCTTTGTATTGCTGGCGCAGTTTTTCGAGTTGGGTGATGTCGGCTTTTTCGGAGATCCAGGCATGCGGGATCGTGTTGAAGGCGTAGTGCATGTTCTCCGCCGTGATCACGCCGATGCGGCTCTGGGGCTGGCGTTCGATCTCGCCGAATTTGGCGAAATCGGGCAGTTTTTTGTGCGGCATGGCGCCCGCCACGGCGCCGGATTGTCCGCCGCCCGTATCGATTTTGTGTTTGACGTAGTCTACCACGTCTTTGTACGAGATGCGGCTGGCGCCCTCGGCGGGCCGTACGTCGGAGAGGTTGACGCCGAGTTCCTTGGCGCGTTTGCGGGCAAGCGGCGATATGCGGAACGACGAAGCGGCGGATGCGCTTGCCGGTGCGGCTACCGGTGCGGCAGGGGCGGGGGCGGCAGGCGCCGCGGGTGCGCTGGCTACCGGAGCAGGCGCGGGCGCAGTTGCAACCGGTGCGGCGCCGCTGGTTTGCAGGCGCAGGACGACGGTGCCCTCGGTCACGTCGTCGCCTTTTTTGACCAAAACCTCCACGACCGTGCCGGCGGCATCGGCGGGGATTTCAGCGTCGACCTTGTCGGTGCCGACGATCAGTACATTCTGGTCTTTGGCAACGGAATCGCCGGGTTTGACGAGTACGTCGAGCACTTTTCCGGTGACGCCTTCGCCGAGCGAGGGAAGTTTGAATTCGTAAACTGCCGAAGCGGCGGCTGGCGCAGCGGGGGTGGAAGCGGCAACCGGCGCAGGGGGCGCAACCGGTGCAGGGGCCGGCGCCGGAGCATTGCCGGCGCTTTGCAGGCGCAGAATGACGGCGCCTTCGGTCACGTCGTCGCCTTTTTTTACCAGGACTTCTTCGACCACGCCATCAGCATCGGCCGGAATTTCAGCGTCCACTTTGTCGGTGCCGACGATGAGAATATTTTGATCCTTTTTGACCTGGTCGCCGGGTTTGACGAGCACTTCGAGTACTTTTCCGGTAACGCCTTCGCCAAGAGAGGGTAGTTTGAATTCGTATGCCATACGGTTCGCGACTTTAAAATTTGGGTGGGCAAAGATGGGGCAAGTTCATGGTAATACAAATCCTGGAAAAAGGTTGCGAGCAGGTATCCACAAATTTCCGGCTTAAAGAGGTCTTCACCCTACCTTCATGGCTCCAATTTTTTAAAAAAACGCAACATGACAACACCCTTGATCGACGAACCCGAACGCTCGCCACAACGCCTCCCGATCGCCCGCAGGGTGGCCATCGGCTTTGAAATCGCACTCTGGCTGCTGACGCTGGTCGGGCTATTCCTTAAATTGGAATCCTGGGAAGGCGGCAGTGAAATCCTTATTCTGACGTTCAGCATTCTCATGTGCTGTTACCTTGCGCTGCCTGTTTTGATTTTCGGCAGCAAGGGCGTCCGGCAGCATTTGGGCGCTCATGCCGTGGGCATTGCGCTGAGTCTGGGATTAAGGGGCTGGCTTTTTCGCATCGAAGCCTGGGAAGGCGGGCACGAGATGTCGATCATCTCATTTCCCCTGGTTGCGTTGCTGTTGCTTACCTGCATTGTTTTATGGGTAACCCGAAAAGAACAGCCGGAAAAGAGCCGATTTTACCGCAATGCTGTTTTTCGCCTGCTTCCTTTAACGGCGTTTCTGGCGCTATTTTTTTAAAAGATCTATTGGTCAAAAATGTCTGTTCTGCGTTTCCTTTTGTTCATGGGGCTGATGTTGGGAAGCCTCTGTATTTCAAAGGCTCAATCTGAGCCGGCAAGTATTCCTGCGGATTCGCTCTCCCTCGAAAAAGCATGGGAGGTCTCCCAAATTGTCGGGTCGTTTGTCGGTTACGTGGATACTTTGCGCGCCGAAATCTGGGCTGCTGCCGGCGGTCCCAGGCCAGACCAGCCTGGTATGCCCGTGGAAGGCAGGAACAAGGAACTGACGACGCAAATATTTTTAGTGCAGGGGAAAGGCGCGGAGTTGAAGGCCAGGATAATTCAAACCCGCAAAGATTTGCTGCGGCTGGCGCCCAAACGCAAAAGAGCCAAACTGGCCAGGGAAATGCCTTTGCACATTGAAGCGGTTCCCAAACACAGCACGGCCAAAAATTGGGAGGAATACAAATTCAAACAACTTCCGGTTGTTGCGGTATTTCCCATTCTTGGCAAAATGCAATCCGATGCCAAAGCCTCGGGTAAATTGATCATCCAATCCATCATGTCCAATTAGGGGCACACTTGCCATGCTTTTTTCCCTCCAACAAATCGCATCCCTTGCCCAACAGCACTATGGCCTGAGGGCCGATGTAAAGCCCTTGCCGGGTGAAATCGACCTGAATTTTTTCCTGAAAACATCAGACGGCGAAAAATTCACCCTCAAAATCGCCAACCCGAACGAAAAACGCGAGCAACTCGAATTTCAGCACGCCCTGATCGAACGACTGGACGCTGCCGGCCTCGACTGGCAAATTCCGCGCGTCGTTCCTGCGCTGAGCGGTGAAAAGATCATCGCGGTCGCGGCCCCCGACGGCTCCTCCCGCTGGCTTCGGCTGCTTGGCTGGGTGGAAGGGCGCTGCCTCGCGGAAGTGAATCCGCACACGCCCGAACTGCTCGAAAACGTCGGCGCCCTGTGCGGCAAACTCGGCAAAGCCCTCGCCGGATTCGACCACCCGGCGGCGCGCCGCTGGATCAAATGGGACCCCTCGGAGGCGGCCTGGACGCGCGAACATTTGCAGAAGATCAAAGACCCCGAACAACGCAAGCTGGCCGACTGGCTGTTGCAATCTTTTGAACAACAGGCCGTTCCGCTTTTTCCAAAACTTCGCCAAAGCGTCGCTTACAACGATGCCAACGACTACAACGTGCTCGTCAGCGCCGACCCTGCCCGCCCGGAGGTGCCCGGGGTGATCGATTTCGGCGACGCGGTGTTTACCCATACCGTCAACGACCTGGCCATCGCGGCTGCCTATGCCGCCATGCACAAGCCCGACCCGCTGGCAGCCATCTGCCAGCTGACCCGCGGCTGTCACCGGGTTTTTCCGCTG
>JADZFP010000396.1 GCA_020849825.1 Saprospiraceae bacterium | reverse complement strand
GTGCGCACCGATATTGAAAAACAACAGCGCGACTATTTCCTCAGCCAACAACTCAAAACCATTCAGGAAGAACTGGGGCAAAACCCGCAGGAAGAAGAGATCAACGCACTGGTGGAGCGCGCCCGCAAGAAAAAATGGCCCAAACCCGTGCAGGATACTTTCGTGCGCGAGATCAATAAAATCCGCCGCGTCAACCCGCAAATCGCCGAGTACGCCATCGGGCTCAATTACCTCGAAACCCTGCTCGACCTGCCCTGGCTGGATTTTACCAAGGATAATTTCGACCTCAAACGGGTCAAACAAGTGCTCGATGCCGACCACTACGGCCTCTCCAAGGTGAAGGAACGCATCCTCGAACACCTGGCCGTGCTGAAACTGAAAGGCGACATGAAAGCCCCGATCCTCTGCCTCGTCGGCCCGCCCGGCGTGGGCAAAACCTCGCTGGGCCAAAGCATCGCCAAGGCGCTCAAACGCAAATACGTGCGCATGAGCCTCGGCGGCCTGCACGACGAAGCCGAAATCCGCGGGCACCGCAAAACCTACATCGGCGCCATGCCGGGCCGCATCATCCAGTCGCTCAAAAAAGGCAAATCGGGCAACCCGGTCTTTATCCTCGACGAGATCGACAAGGTCGGCAAAGACTTCCGCGGCGACCCCTCCTCGGCCCTGCTCGAAGTGCTCGACCCCGAACAAAACACGACCTTCTACGACAACTACCTCGAACTCGAGTACGACCTGTCGAAAGTGCTGTTTATCGCCACGGCCAACTCGCTCTCGACCATCCAGCCGGCCCTGCTCGACCGCATGGAGATCATCCCGATCGCCGGCTATTCGCTCGAAGAAAAACTGGAGATCGCCAAGCGCCACCTTATCCCGGAACAGCGCAAAGAACACGGATTGAAACCCAATCAGGTAAAAATCAGCGACAAAGCGCTTACCCACATTATCCGCGACTACACCGCCGAAAGCGGCGTGCGCAGCCTCAGCCGCGAAATCGGCTCGGTGATGCGCCATATCGCCAAACGAGTGGCCATGAACGAGGTGATCCAAATGTCGGTCAAACCCGACGACCTGCGCGCCATCCTCGGCCCGACCAAATACAGCTCCGACTCTTATACCGAGCAACAGGAGCCCGGCGTGGCCGTGGGGCTGGCCTGGACCTCCGTGGGCGGCGAAATCCTGTTCATCGAGGCCAGCCTCAACAAGGGCGGCGGACGCCTGCAACTTACCGGCAACCTCGGCGAGGTGATGAAGGAAAGCGCCAGCACGGCCCTCAGTTATATCAAAGCCCACTCCGAAGCCCTGGGCATCGACGCCGAAACGCTCGACAAAACCGATATTCACATCCACGTACCCGAAGGCGCCATCCCCAAAGACGGCCCCTCGGCGGGCATCACCATGCTCACGGCGCTCACTTCGGCCTTTACCAAACGTCCCGTCAAGCCCTACCTGGCCATGACCGGCGAGATCACCCTGCGCGGCAAGGTGTTGCCCGTGGGCGGTATCAAGGAAAAAATCCTGGCGGCCAAACGCGCCGGCATCAAGGAAGTAATGCTTTGCCGTGAAAACCAGAAACACGTGGAAGACATCGAACCCGAATACATCCAGGGCCTGACGTTCCGCTACGTCGACCGCATGGAACAGGTGCTCGATGTGGCGCTGGGCATCGCGGAATCGGGCAAGGCGAAAAACAACGGGGCGGCGAAGAAGCGGGTGAAGAAGGCCTGAGGAATGAAGACGGAAGGCGTACCTTTCGCGAGGTAACACCATCCCGTTTCGCCCTATGTCTGCCCTTTTACAACGTCTGACCCTCGCGGCTTGCCTTTTATTGGCCGGTTCGGCCATTTATTTCCACTTTGGCAACGATCTGTGGAACGATGAAATTTACACCCTTCAGTCTTTTGTATTCAAAGGGCTCGGTACGGTGTTGACCGACTATCACGTTCCCAACAACCACATCCTGGCCAATATATTCCACTGGGGCTGGGTGCAACTCACCGGCGTAAATGACTTGGGCGCGCTGCTCGACGCTCCCTGGCGTATCCGCTTGCTGCCCCTGTGTTTTTCGGCGCTTACCGTGTGGTGGGTGTACCGGGCGGGGCTGGCCTGCGGCGACTGCACGACGGGTTTGCTGGCGGTTTTGATGTTGTTGTCGGGCTTGACTTTTCAAGCCTACGCGTTTCAGGTGCGGGGTTATGCGCTCAGTATGACGGTCGTAGCCGGGTTGTCGGCCTGGGCCATGCGATGGGCCAATGGCGATAACCGACGACACACAGACCTGCTTCCCCTGGCGCTGCTCACCGCGGCTTTGTTGTACGTGCTCCCTTCCAATGTTTATTTCGGGCTGGCTGCCGCGCTGGGTGTTATGCTCGCTCAGGGGGGCAATGCCCGTACGGAAACCTGGAAACCGGCAGTGCCGGTTCTGGCAGCGCTTGCGATCGGGCGACACTTGCATTCGCCGCTTACTGGCCTGTGCTGGACCAGTTGCAGGGAAGCGCCTATTTTGAGTCGAAGGGGGAGGGAAAAACCGCTTCCGGGGCGCTGTTCGGCCGCGTGATGGCTGATTTTTTCAGTTATCGCTGGCTGTTGGCGCCTTTGGCCGGCTTGGGCGTTTATCAACTATTTAATACCGGCGGGCCTGCCAGAAAGCAGGCTGCTTGGCTGCTGTCCGTTTTGTTGCTTCCCTTTTTGTTCTCCGCCCTGCGCGGCGATGCGGCGCCCGACAGGGTGTTTCTCACGGCCTTGCCGGTATTCGCACTGCTGCTCGCCGTTTCGGCAAGGGCTGTTTTTTCCAGGCTGACCGCTTCCCGAGCCGCTATTGCCTATACCGCTCTTTTGTTGTACTGCGCCGGGGCGTACGGCTGGGGGTTGTGGCAAACGCGGGAGTTTTTGCAAAAAGGGCTCGACACGATGGACCACTATTATCCGGGATTAAACCGCAATTATTACCAACACTATTATCAGCCCAATGCCGAGTACGATTTGTTCCGGCAGCAATTCGGCACCGACAAAACGCTCATTCTGGAAAGTTCGGAAGCACACGACATGCCGGTGTATTTGCAGCATAAAAAGCAGGCTTTCGCGCCGCTGGATTCCATCGAGACGTATTTGCGCAGCCGCAAAACCTTCTACGTATCCAGTTATTATGCCCGTCCTTTTATGCAGGAGATGTCGAAAATGGGGCCCGGCTGGCGCTGCCGTTACCTGCAAAACAAAGCTCGCATACCACGTGTCGTGATATGCGAGCCGGTTGGAAAATGAGTCAATAATTCCTTTCAGATCAGCGCTGCACCGCAAACCGCGTCGTCATACGTTCCCCCTCCGCGGCTTGTACTTCGAGGAAATACAGCCCCGATTCAAGCCCTTCGGGCAGCAACACCGTTTGCGGAGCGTATTCGGCATAGGCCTGGTTTTGCAACACCAGCTGGCCGCGCGCGTCGTACATCCGGAGTTGCACCTGTTGTTCGGCCCAGAGCGAAAGATCGACCGTGATATTGCCGTTGGTCGGGTTCGGGAATACCTGCAGGTCGAACGCGCCGTCGTTGGCGGCATTGGGCGTGACGCCGATCGGGCAGAAGAAGGTGTTGAGGTGCGACTCGTAGTAGAGGCGCGGGAACAGGCGCACAGCCACGTGTATGTAGTTGGGCGTAGCCGTGGGCGGCAGGGTATATTTGAAAATATCCGACTGGCCGCTGTTGATGCCCGGCAGCAGCGAGTTGAAGCGGATCGAGTAGAAGGTCGTGAGGTTCGGGTTGCGCACCTGGTATTCGCGGCCGCTCGGCGCCGTGTAAATGGAGTTGTCGACCGGTTCCGTCGCCACCACGCCGTTGGGCAACTGGATCAGCGCATACGACAGGGTGTTGGAGCAGAAATTGGTAAAACGAATCCGGTAGGTTTTGTTCAGGGCCGCGTCCTGCGTGATGGTGAGCAGTTCCCATTTCATACAATCGATCTGCTTGACGTCGCAGGGCGGGTTTTCCTGTACCGACACTTTGAAACAGCAGGTAGCGGTATTGCCGCAATGGTCTTCGGCCGCAAAGCACACGTCGGTCACTCCGACCGGGAACAGGCTGCCCGAAGGCAAACCGCCGGTCATGGCCACGTCGAGGCCTGGGCAGATGCAATCGGTGGCAGCAAACGGGTCGTTGTAGCTGATTACCTCGCCGGTGTTGCCGGCCGGGATGGTTACGCTGATGGAAGCGGGGCAAAGCAACACCACGTTGGAGGGCGCCGGCGTCAGCGATTCCAGCACGTAGGTGGCGATGATGTCGCAGCCGCCGTTCGGGTCGGGTAACGTGTCTACGACCGTGCCTTCGGTCGTGTAGATCTGGCCGTTGATGGTCACGGTGTCGCCCGGGCAGAAGCTCAGGGTGGTCAGGCTGGTTTGATAGGGCAGGAGATTCAGCACGTAAGTCGCCAGGGTGTCGCAGTCGCCGTTTTGGCCCGGCAGGGTCAGCAATACCGTATCGGGCGCCGAATAGGCCGTGCCGCCCAGCGTGAGGGTAACGCCGGGGCACAAGTCGTAACTGGCATTGGTGGTCGGTTGCGGCAGTTTGATCAGGTTGTAGGTCACCAGCGTATCACAGGCGCCGCCGATACCGTCGACCGTAACCACAAACGTGGTGGTTTCGGTGTACGTAGTTCCGGCGATCGTGACCGATTCTCCGGGGCAGAAGCTGATGGTTTCGGTGCGGGTGATTTCAGGCAACAATTGCAGGACGTAGGTAGCCAGCGTGTCGCAAGCGCCGTTTTGGCCCGGCAATACGGCATTGACCGTTGTGGGCTGTGTGTAGGTGGAATCGCCGATGGTGACCGAACTGCCGGAGCAGAATTGAATGGTGTCGCTCAGGGTCGGGTTGGGCAATTGTTCCAAAACGTAGG
>JADZFP010000395.1 GCA_020849825.1 Saprospiraceae bacterium | reverse complement strand
GCCCAGGACATTCATTTCTCGCAATTCGGCAATGCGCCGATCAACCTGAGTCCGGGCCTGAACGGTGTGTTCGGCGGTGATCTCCGGTTTGTCGGCAATTACCGCAACCAGTGGCGCAGCGTGCCGGTGCCGTACCTGACCTTTTCGGGTACGCTCGACAACAAGTTTTACTATCAAAAAGGCCGCTACGATCGCTATATCTCCGGCGGGGTTCTGATCAACTATGATCGCCAGGGCGATCTGGAACTGACCTCCCTGCAAATTGGCGTGCCACTGGCTTTGACGATTCCGGTCGCCAGAAATAATTTCCTTACCCTCGGGTTTACGCCGGCATTTGGCCAGCGCGCCTTCAATACCAGTCATTTGACTTTCGACGCGCAATGGCAGGATTGCATTTTTGATCCCCTGGCCGCAACCCGTGAAGATCAACTTTTTGCCAGCGACAACTTACAATACTTCGACCTGAGCGCGGGCCTCAACTACCGCACCCAGGCCGCTAAAACCCGCACACGGGTGGACGTGGGCGTAGGTTTGCACCATATCAACCGGCCCAATCACGACTTCTGGTCGTCCAGCCTGAATGACCCGGGTGAGGTGCGTCTGGCGCAAAAGTGGTCGGTTTACGGTTTGGGCCTGTTTCAGGTGACCGACAACGTCGATGCGCTGGGGCAAGCTTTGTACCAGCACCAGGGCGGCTATCGCGAAGTGGTGTACGGCATGGGTATGCGTTTTCACCTCAACCGCCAGCCGTACAAGGAACTGTCCCTGCAAGTAGGCGCCAGTTTCCGCCACCGTTATACCGATGCCATCCTGCCACAGTTCGAGGTGAACTGGCGCACCTGGACCCTTGGCGTGACCTACGACGTCAACCTGTCCGACTTTACCCTGGCTACCAACCGCCGGGGCGGCCCCGAAATCGCCCTTATTTATCGCCTGTACCGGGTCAAACCCGTTTCTATCTTCAAATCCTGCCCGCTTATTTAATTCAATAAGCGGCCTTACTGCCTTTGTTTGTATTCAACAACCATGAATAAAACCATCCGGACATCGATCTTCTTATTTATACTTTCTGTACAATTCCTGTACGGACAGGGCAATTCCGGCGCCGAAAACCGAATTGAAGGCGGAGTAGAGCGCGGCCCATCTCTGGCAGCACTGGAACGAAAAGCCCTCGAACGACGGGCAGAAGGCGATTATTCAGCCGCCATGCAATACTATGCCTGGATATTGCGCGGCGACAGCCTGCATGTGCAAGCTTTGCGCGGATACGGCGAAATGGCATTGGCGACTTCGGCCCCTGAGCGCGCGGAGTGGGCATTCCAACGCCTTGTCGATAACAAACTTATCGGTACGGACGGTTTGCCGCTGTTGCGGCTTGCCGACGCCAAATTCCGACTTGGCAAATACGCGGAGGCCCAACAGGTTTACCGCCGGTTTTTATACATCGATACGCCGACTGGCATGACTGCCGAAGCGCTTAAAGATGCGCAAATGGGTCTGGCCAATGCTGAGTGGGCCCAGGACCTGACCGAAAACCAAAGCGGTTCGGTCACGCTCATCGAACTGGATTCCATCATCAATACCCGCAGATACTCGGAATACTCACCATACCCCGCAGGGGATACGCTTTGGTACTCCTCTTACAGCGCCCCGTTTAAAGGAGACAACCATGTGCCGCAAAGGCATTTGATCCGGGTAAAACAGGCAATTGCCGATGGCAACTCTTTGGCGGTCAGCAATGTAGACTTTTTGGGCGAGCCAAAACAGCATACCGGTCAAGTGACGTTCAACCGGAGCGGCGACGCGATGTACTACACGGTTGGATCTTTTGTCAATGCTGCTGAAATTCGGTTTGAGATCTTCCAGCGTCGCAAAAAGAAAGACAATTCCTGGGGGCCGCCGGTTAAGCTTCCGGCTCATGTCAACATGCCCGGTTACACCACAACCGAACCAAACGTTGCTTTTTTTACCGCCAATGAGGGTAAAGAGGTTTTGCTGTTTGTCAGCGACCGGCCCGGTGGAAAAGGTAAAAGAGACATTTGGTTCAGCCCGATCCAGCGCGACAGTATGGGGCGCGACACTTTCCTACAGCCCGTGAACCTGGACTCGCTCAATACCTCTGAAGACGACGTCACGCCTTTTTACCACAACCGAACCCAGACACTGTATTTCAGCACCATGGGTTATCCGACCCTTGGCGGTTTTGATATTTACAAAGCCATTGGCCAATGGCAATTCTGGAGCGCCGCGCAAAACCTGGGCACAGCCATCAATGGAAGTGCCAACGACGTGTATTATGCCCTGAACGAGAGCGGCAAAACTGCATTTTTTGCCTCCAACCGTCGGGGACAAACAAACTATTCGGAGGAAGCCTGCTGCTACGACTTGTATCAGGTCAATCTGGTGCGTCCGGAAAGGATCGCGGTTACTTTCAACGAAGAGACAAAAGACTCTTTGTCCAAAACGGAAATGCAACTGTTTGAAATAACCCCGGATGGCCCGAAAAGTATTGTCAAGATTCAGGTGGCCGGCAATAATTTCCCTTTCCCGCTCGATCCCGGCAAGAAGTATATGCTGGTGGCGACCAAGCCCTACTTTGAGCCTGATACGGTTAAATTTGAGACCCCGTCGGTCGTTTGGAACGATGTTTTAGTGCAACAACTTTACCTGCCGCCTGCAAAGGTCAACCTCGTGGCTACCGTATTCGATAAAGAGAGCGGCAAGCCCCTGCCCGGCGTGACGGCCCGCTTTATTGATCTGGGCCCGATCGATCCGCGTATGAAGCCCGATACCAGCACCAATGCCAAGGGCAATCGTTACGACTACAAACTCGACTTCAACCACCGGTATAAAGTGGTTGTACAAAAATTTGGTTATACGCTTGATTCCGTTGAGGTTACAACCGAAGGGCTGACCACGACCACTACGATCGAAAAACAACTTTACCTCACTCGCGGTATCAACCTCGAAGCCGTGGTGTTTAACGAAATTACCAAAGAGCCGCTCAACGTCGTAACCTTCCGCCTGGTGGAAATACCCAGCGGGAAGACGGATGAAAAAACCAATCCGACCGGCAACGATTACCACAACACCCTCGGTTTCGAGAAGCGTTACAAAATCATCGCGACCCGGCCAGGATATTCTACCGACTCACTTGAGTTTGTGACGCCGGATATTGCTTCTGTTGACTTTGTCACACTGCACAAAGAACTTTATCTGCGCCCGCTCGACCTCTCGGCTTACCTGCCATTCAACCTGTATTTTGATAACGACGAGCCGGACAAGCGCACTTTGGCGACCTCAACGAAGAAATTGTATAGTGAGTCGTATTTCGCTTATTACCCTCGTAAACAGGAATTTATCGATCGTTACACGGAAGGGTTGAGCGGTACGGCGCGTGACTCTGCCGTAGCGGAACTCGACCAGTTTTTTGAACAGGAAGTCAAAGGCGGCTGGAACCGTTTGCGGATTTTCACCGAAGTATTGTACGACATGCTCAGAAGGGGAGAAGAAGTACATATCACCATTCGGGGACACGCCTCGCCGCGCGCTGCCAGTTCGTACAACATGCGCCTAACCGGTCGCCGTATTTCCAGCATTATGAACCACTTCTCCGATTTTGAAAGCGGCTACCTCAACAAATACATCGAGTCGGGACAGCTCGTGGTGACCGAGGAACCTACGGGTGAAAACGAGGCCCCAAAAGGCATCGAAGACACCGAGGAACGCGGCTCGATATTCAGCGTCAAAGCATCGCGGGAAAGGAGGGTGGAAATCATTGGCGTAGAGATAAAACGCTGACAGATGAACTGAAAAGCCTTGTT